>CAZDYW010000378.1:0-1341 GCA_964509655.1 uncultured Anaerolineales bacterium | reverse complement strand
CTCAATCTCAGGAGAAAATTATGGGCAACGTGAGTGATGTAAAACTATATTTTTATTGCATCTGTCTGGAGCGAGGGCCTTGATCGCCTAAGCTCTGGGCATAACGTTTCCCCCCAGGCCAACCTGAGCCGGCGGCACAGCCCTCGCAGTTCCGGTGTGAGGAACCTCGCCCGCAGGCGAAGGTTGGCCTTTTTTTGTCCGTGTTTTGGCCTGGGCATCCTGGGAGGAAAACGATGTATCAGCCCTATCCCACCGAAGTTCAGGTTTACCCCGCAGCAATCGAGAAAGCAGAAGATAAAAACGAGAGCCCTGGCACCAACGGGCGCGTGCATAGCGATACCATCGCCGCAACGGCACCGTCCATCTTTCAGCATGCGCCTCAAACGCCCCCGGTCATCTCCCTGATCGGCCACACGCCCCTGGTGCATCTAACCCGCGTGACCAATGGAATCTCGCCCGCCGTCTCCCTCTACGCCAAACTTGAGGGACTCAATCCAGGCGGATCGGTCAAGGATCGCACGGCGCTGTCCATCGTCCGCGAGGGGCTGCGAAGCGGAGCGCTGGCCCCCGGCAAAGCTCTGCTCGACGCCACCTCTGGCAACACCGGCATCGCCTACGCTATGCTGGGCGCTGCGCTGGATTTCCCGGTGCGATTGGCCTTGCCCGCCGACGCCAGCCCGGAGCGGGTGCAGATACTCCAGGCCTACGGGGCGGAGCTGACCCTCACCGATCCCGCCGCCAGCACGGATGGAGCGCGCCACTTCGTCGGCGAGCTGGCAGACTCCGAGCCGGAGCGGTATTTCTACGCCGACCAGTACAATAACCCGGCCAACCCGTTGGCCCATTACACCACCACCGGACCTGAGATATGGCGACAGAGCGGGGGGAAAATCACCCACTTCGTGGCTGGGCTGGGCACCTGCGGCACGATGATGGGCACAGGAAGCTACTTGAAAATGCGCAACCCGGCCCTACAGCTCGTGGGCGTGCAGCCCGCAGCTTCCCGGCACGCCATCGGCGGCTTGAAGCATCTGGCGACAGCAAAGGTTCCGGGCGTCTATGACCCTGAACTGGTGGATCGGATGGAAGCGGTATCCACCCACGAGGCGGAGGAGATGGCACGGTTGCTGGCCCGCTCGGAAGGGCTTTTCGTGGGAGTATCGGCCGGAGCGGCCGTGGTCGCCGCGCTGCGGATAGCACGCCAGTTGGAGCACGGCGCAATCGTCGCGCTGCTGCCCGACGGCGGCTTCAAGTATGCCAGTGCGCCGTTTTGGGCGGAGTAAACTGCTCGACTGCGGTGCTGCCTTCCGGCAATCGCGGATCTGACGATCCGCTCAGAGC
>CAZDYW010000377.1:0-3197 GCA_964509655.1 uncultured Anaerolineales bacterium | reverse complement strand
GTCTTCAAGCCCTGGGCGCCGGTTTACTTCGCGCTCACGCAACATGTGGAGGGGCTGACGCCGGGCAAGCGCTATCGCTTCACAGCTCCGGTATTCCCCGACATCGTCAAGGAGTATCGTGGTGGGGAAAAGATCCGACCCGGGGACATCTGGGCCGCCGAGGCTCGCGCAGGCTGGAGCACTCCCAGTACCTCCTGGCCGAGGGGCCAGGATCCCGATGGCGGGCAGGGGATTCATTGGTCAGACTGGTTCAATAAATCTAGCGGGAACTTGGAGTTCGGTCAGTACGGTGACGTGTGGGTGGAATTTACCGCCCCGGCCTCCGGCGAGATTCGCGTCTGGCTTGAATGTAAAGCCAAGTGGGGCTTCCAGAACAACTGGTTCATGGATGCCTTCTCGCTGGAAGCAGTCGACAGTTCGGGTGATGGAGGAGGGGATGGGAACGGCGCCGATGGCGGGGAGGAAAAGACGCGTGGAGCGCCGCGCGTGCCTTATAGCCGTACCTATGTCCTGCTGCCCCAAACATTACCACTCAATATGGCTCTAGCCGCCATGAGAGCCGCATATGACACGAAAAACACCATCGGCTTCTCGGTCGATGACGCCGGAATCGGCGATTTGGACGAGCGCTGCGTCATCGCCGTCAACCCAGGTGACATCGGCACGGGCCTGACACAGGCTTGGTACGATGAACACTATCCCGGAGTCGATTTCGACACCGTTAAGGCCGATGATCCCGCTGAATTAGAGTCGAAGCTAAAGGAAAAGCTGTAGAGCGGAATATCCCGCGATAGCGATTTAGGAGGATGACAGGTGAAATTGAGAAGCAAACTTAGCACGCTGCCATTTTGCAGAGGCGTGTTGATACTAGTAGTTTTACTGACCGTATGCCTAACTCTATCGCCCCACCCCGTAAAGGTACAGGGCCAAGAAAACATTTTGAGTAATCCGGGCTTTGAGGGCGGTTGGTATGATGTAAACATTGGACAGGTGCCCAATAACTGGCGTTGGCATTGGCTGGATAATGTCCCATTCCCAGGAGGGGACAGTTTGGCCTTGGCTCCCGAGAGCCGTGTCTTGCCGAAGGGCCAGGTGCCAGAAAACGAGCGCGATAAGTTCTTCCGCGATGGCACCTACACGGTCAAGGTATTCAAAGAACATTCGCCTATCTACGCAGCTCTTTCCCAGGACGTCAAGGGCCTGGAAGTTGGTCGAAAGTACAAGTTCTCTGTCCCCGTTTGTCCGGATACTTTTGATTGGGAAAATAAAAAGGTAGCCCCCGAGGATCCTTACGCGGTGCGCATCCGCCTGGGCGCTGGCCCCAAGGGTGTTACCTGGCTCGATGAAGGTGCTATCAAGTATAGTGGATGGTGGGATGCCTCGACGGTATCCAACTTCAACTTCAATTATCACACCTACTCCTTCGAGTTCGTGGCCACACAGGAGGAGATGACAGTCTATGCCGAGCTCTCTGTCAAGTGGGGATATGACAACAGCGGTTTCTTCCTGGATGGCCTGGGACTGTATCCTATGGAGCAGGTAAACACGCCGGAGCCCACTTCGCCCCCTCCGCCGCCCACGCCGACCGCCGGACCTTCTCCCACACCACCAGCCACCGCCACGCCTCGGCCCGATGGCGCGACGGTTCACATCGTCGAGTCGGGGGATACGCTTTACGGTATCGCGTTGACCTACAATGTGTCCGCGGATCAGATTCGTGAGCTAAATGCCGGTACTATTGGCCCTAATGATTTGCTCCAGGTGGGTCAGGAACTGGTGATCTCATTGCCCAGCCAAGCGGCCACTGCTACACCTTTACCGCAGCCTCCCACAGCTACTCCGCAGGCTCAACCCACCGGCGAGGGAGAAGGAGAGGGCGGGGGAGAGGGAGAAGATGCGGGCGAGGGTGAGACAACACCTCCCACCGTAGCCCCATCTCCCACCCCATCACAGGGAGCTTCCATCTGTGTCTTGGCCTACCACGACCGCAATGGCGACACGTTCCACAACCCAGAGACTGAGGAACTACTGCCAAACGCGGAGTTCACCGTCGCCGATGCTTCGGGGGTGGTGGGTGAGTATACTACCGACGGGATCAGCGAGCCCTATTGTTTCACCAACCTGACCCCAGGCGCTTACCGCGTGATCCAGAAGGCACCCCCCGGTTACGCGCCCAGTGGCATGGCGGAGCAGAACGTGGCGCTGGCAGAAGGCACCAGCTTCAACTTCCAGTTCGGCGATGTGCCGAGTGAAGGCGAAGGTGCGGGCGAGGGTGAAGGAAATGCCAATGAGCCCACAGAACCGAACGAGGGCGATCCAGCCCCCAACGAGGGCGGAAATGGGAACAACGAAACCTCTTTCCAACGCATCCTCGCCATCGTGGCCCGGATCGCCGGGGTGATGGTCCTGGTTCTCGCCGCAGGCACAGCGGTGCTCTTCGTGCTCACCCGCCGCAACCGCTACTAGAGCCGCCGGAGCGGAACAAAAGCATACCCGCGACAAACGGAATCGCTATGAAATCCATAAGCGCCGCTTGGAGGAAAATCATAGCGATTCCTTCTATCGCCCCTCTAGCGGCGCTTTCACTTCTGATCACCATCGCAGTATGGCCGCTGGGAAGGCCAGGGCTGCTCAATACCCGTGGTGGCGGCGACAGCCCCTTTCTACTGCTACGCACCCATCAAATGGCCGTCAGCCTGCGGGCCGGTCACTTCCCAGTCCGCTGGATGCCCGACGCGGCCTATGGCTTAGGCTACCCCTTCTTCAGTTACTACGCCGCGCTGCCGTACTACCTCGCCGCCGCGCTCACGCTGATCGGGGTGGACATCCTCAGCGCCATCAAGCTCACCCAGGTGCTCTTTTTCATCGCCGCCGCCTGGGGAATGTACGGCTGGGCGCGTCGAGCGCTGCGCAACCGGGCCGGCGCATGGCTGAGCGCCGTCGCCTACACCTTCGCACCTTTCCATCTGGCCAACGTCTACGTGCGCGGCGATTCCCTCTCCGAGTTCGCCGCATTCGCCTTCTACCCGGCCATTCTTTGGGGCATGGATCGTCTGGCGGAGCGCCCGACCTTTCGCCGCGTGATCCCACCGGCCTTGGCCTACGCCGGCTTGATCCTGACCCACAACGTCTCCGCCCTCATCTTCTCACCCTTTATCCTTCTCTACATACTGCTTCACGTTTTACGTTTCACGTTT
>CAZDYW010000376.1:0-3206 GCA_964509655.1 uncultured Anaerolineales bacterium | reverse complement strand
AAGGCCGCCCGCGAAGCCCTACCGCGCATACGTGCAGAATGTTAGAATGGAGAATTGAGAATCGAGAATTGAGAATGGAGAATCGAGAATTGAGAATTGAGAATTGAGAATGGTGAATTATGAATGCCATTCTTATTCTTCATTCTTCATTCAACATTCTCTATTCTCCATTCTCTATTCTTCATTCACCATTCGCCATTCATCATTCACCATTCGATATGAGAGGTCCACAGCGCACTATACGCCATCTCAAGCGTTACCGCGAGATCGCCCAGGTATTCATTCGCCACGGGCTCGGCGAGTTGGTGGATCTGCTGGAGCTGCAACCTTACCTGGCCCTGCCCCGGCGGCTCGTGCGTCGCTGGCGCAAGGAGGCCCCGCCCAAGGGCGTGCCCCAGCGCTTGCGATTGACGCTGGAGGAGCTCGGCCCGACGTTCATCAAGCTGGGCCAGGCCCTCAGCACCCGCCCCGATCTGATCCCTCCGGCCTACATCACAGAATTGACCAAGCTACAGGACACGGTGCCGCCGGAGCCCTGGGAACCGATTCGGGCGCAGATCGAAGCTGAACTGGAAGCGCCCTTGGAGGAACTCTTCGTCGAGTTCGACCCGCAGCCCCTCGCCGCCGCATCCTTGGCCCAGGTGCATGCCGCGACGCTCCCCGACGGCTCCGAGGTAGTGGTCAAGGTGCAGCGCCCCGGAATCCAAAAAACCATCGCGGTCGATCTGGAGATCATCGCCGACGTGGCCCGCCTGTTCCAGGAGCGCACCCCGCTGGGCCGCATCTACGACCTGCCAGCCATCGCGGATGAGTTCGCCGCCACGCTGCGGGCCGAACTGGACTTTTACCGCGAGGGACACAACGCCGACCGTTTCCGCGACAACTTCACCGACGAGCCCTACCTTCACATCCCGCAAGTCCACTGGGAGCTCACCACGGGCCGGGTGCTCGTGCTGGAGCGTATGCGCGGCATCAAGATCGACCAGATCGAGGCGCTGGACGAGGCCGGCTACGATCGCCATCGCATAGCGGTCCACGCCGCGCGGATGGTCGTCAAGGAAGTGCTGGAGGACGGCTTCTTCCACGCCGATCCTCATCCGGGCAATTTCATCGTCATGCCCGGCGAGGTGATCGGGGCGATGGACTTCGGAATGGTGGGCTATCTGAGCCATCATTTGCAGAACGACCTCATCCGCCTCTACATCGTCGCCGTGCAAGTGGATGTGGAGGGCCTGATCGATCAGATGGTCCGCATGGGAGTGGTGAACAGCGATGTGGATCGGGCGCGATTGCGGCAAGACCTGAGCCGCCTACTGCACAAGTATTATGGGCTGCCGCTGAAGGCCATCCGCGCCCGTGATGTTATGGAGGAAACCATGCCCATCGTCTTTCGACATCACCTGCGCGTGCCCTCGGAGCTTTGGCTGTTGGGCAAGACGCTGGCGATGATGGAGGGGCTGGGGCTAAAGCTCGATCCCGATTTCGATTTCATCGCCTTCTCCAGGCCGCAAGCGCGGCGCTTCATGTGGCGGATGGCCCTCCCGCAACGGTGGGGCGCTAACTTGCTCAAGGCCAGCAATGATTGGGGGGATTTGCTGACCCGCCTCCCCTACTTGGGACTGCAACTGCTGACCCGCGCCGAGCGAGGGGAGCTGGAGTTTGTGCTAGAACACAAGGGGCTGGATCAGGCGCTGACGCGGCTGGATCGTTCCGCCAACCGCCTCTCGCTGAGCTTGCTCCTGGCCGCCCTCATCGTCGGGTTGGCGCTGGTCATCCCGGCCTTCAACTTGGCCGAACAATTTGGGCTGGTGACCATCTTGGCCGTCATCAGCTTTGTCATCGTCAGTATCCTGGGGCTCTGGCTCATCTTCTCCATCTGGCGCTCGCGGAAGTGAATACTTTATCGGAGTGAAAATTGATCGAACATCTGCAAGCTATATCATCGTGGTGCATCCGGCGCTGGGCGCTGGCATTGCTGCTGGTGGCCATGCTCCTGACGCTCTCCTTCGAAGGCCCGCCGCCGGCCAAGCTGGAGACTCAACTGGACCATCAACTGGCCGACGAGCAGTTCGATTTCCTCGGCTGGGAGATCGGGGCGGTCTGGGGTAAATTGACCCACAGCTTGATCGCACCGCAGCGCTACATGCTAGAACCGGCACGCCACGATTTCTTCCTCGACTACCTGGCCAAGGTGGCGGAGGCCCAGCGCCTCGACTGGGAGATACACCAGATTTACACCGACCCAGAGGTGGATGACGCCGAAGCGGCCTCATCGGAGCTGCGGGAACAGCTGAATGAGCTGCGGGCGACGATGGAGGAGCGCCAATGGCTGGCCGAGGCGATTATGGAGGAGCAAGTGGCCTGTGTCCTGGTCGATGAGGGATTTGGCGTGTTGGGGCAGGAAGTCCCGCCGGTCAGCGCACACTTCACGCCGCTTCCATCCCTGCTCGTGATCTCCCCGCGCGAGCGCATCGAGCGCATCCATCAGCTCAGCTTGGTGCATGGCCTGGACGTGGCCCAGCAGGAGGTCATCGAGGAACAGGTGGACGCCACACACGATGTCTCCTCCCTGGTGACCGCCATCGGGGGCCTCTCCGCCTATCCGTCGATGTTGCTGGAAAATTGGTCCATCAACTGGGTGCTAGAGGTGACGGCTCACGAGTGGACGCACCATTATCTCCTCCCGCACCCGCTGGGCTGGAATTACGATACCTCGCCCCAGGCGCGTACCATCAACGAGACCGTGGCCTCCATCATGGGAGTGGAGATCGGGCGCCGCGTCATCGCCCGCTACTACCCCGAACATCTGCCCCCGGAACCGGAGAATGCGCCGGATGATACAGAGGACAATTCAGAAGAAGAGCAACCGGAGGAAACTAAGGAGGAGCCCGCTCCCCCGGAGTTCGACTTCCGCGCGGAGATGAGGGAGACGCGCATTCGCGTCGATGAGCTGTTAGCAGAGGGGAAGATCGAGCAGGCCGAGGAGTATATGGAGCGGCGGCGGGAGGTGTTCGTCGAGGAGGGGTACTACATCCGCAAGCTGAACCAGGCCTACTTCGCATTCCACGGGGCCTACGCCGATCAGCCAGGCGCGGCGGGGAAGGACCCCATCGGCCCGGCGGTGCGGAAGCTGTTCGAGCGCAGCCCTGACCTACATACCTTCGTCAAGCGGGTGTCCGGCGTCACGACGCTGGAGGAACTGGAGG
>CAZDYW010000375.1:0-3207 GCA_964509655.1 uncultured Anaerolineales bacterium | reverse complement strand
AGAGGCTGTTTGAAAATCCAGTTCGTACAGCAGCCTTCGTAGGGGCAGGACTCCGTGCCTGCCCGCATGCATTTTGTACGGGCGATCACGGGCGACCACGGAGGGATCGCCCCTACAAGCACACCACCACGCGAAATCCTAGAGAGCCTGAGTAGATCATTCATTCTTGGGGTGATCTGTCGCCACACTCACGGAGCCAGCTCTGCCCATCACCTTCCAGAAGTTCGTCTGCTTCCGTAGGCCCCCAGCTATCCGGCTCGTAGAATGTCAGCGGGGGCGCGTCGGGCTGGTTCCAGTTTTCGATGACTGGATCGATCAGCGCCCAGGCCATCTCAATCTCGTCAGCCCTGGCGAAGAGTGAGGCGTCACCCTGCAATGCGTCCAGCAGTAACCGCTCGTAAGCGTCCGGCAATGCGCCTGCGCCAAAGTCCTTCGCGTAGTGAAATTCCATATCGACCGAGTGGGTTCGCATGCCCTCACCGGGCTCCTTGGCCTCGAAGCGCAGGTGGATTCCCTCGTCGGGCTGTAGGCAGAGGGAGAGAACATTCGGCGTGATGTCCTTCCCGCGCTCGGTCGGGAACATCAAGTGGGGCACACACTTGAACTGGACGGTGATCTCGGTGGTCTTGGTCTTCAGTTGTTTTCCGGAGCGCAGGTAGAAGGGCACGCCACGCCAGCGCCAGTTGTTCACCCAGAGCTTGAGCGCCGCGTAGGTGGACGTTTTCGAGTCTGGAGCTACTTTGGGATGTTCTCGGTAGCCTCGGTACTGGCCACGCACACTCGACTTGATCGGCGGGATCGCTTGCAGCACTTTGACCTTTTCGTCGCGCAGGGCGTTGGCCTCAAATGCAATCGGCGGTTCCAGTGCGGTCAGCGTCAGTAGCTGCAAGAGGTGGTTCTGGAACATATCCCTCAGCACGCCGGCTTCCTCGTAGTATCCGGCGCGATGGCCCACGTCGACATCCTCCGCCACCGTGATTTGTATGTGATCGATGTAGTTGCGATTCCAGAGCGGCTCGAAGATGGCGTTGGCGAAGCGGAATGTCATAATGTTCTGCACCGTTTCTTTGCCCAGGTAATGATCGATGCGGTAAACTTGGCTCTCGTCGAAAACGGTGTGGATTTGACTGTTCAGCTTCTGGGCGCTTTTTAGGTCGTGGCCGAAGGGTTTTTCTACGATGACGCGACGCCATCCGTGGGCGCCGCTATTGAGCCCGGCTCGACCGAGATGCTCGATGATCATCGGGTACAAGACAGGGGGGACGGCCAGGTAAAAGAGAATGTTCCCCTCTGCGCCGGATTCTGGTCTTATCTCCGCTACTCGTCTCTCAAGGCGGCGATAGGTCTCGTCGTCGTCCATGTCGCCCGGCATGTAGCTGTAACGCTCGGCGAAGGTGGGCCATAGCTCGCAGATGTTGGGCCCTGATTGGGCTCTGGAGTAGGCCATCACGCCCTCGCGCAGCCGCTCGCGGAAATCCTCGTTGGAGTAGGGTGTGCGCGAGACGCCGATCACGCGGGTCTTCGGGGAGAGTAGTTGCCTACACGATAGAGTGTGCAAGGCGGGCGCCAGTTTCCGCTGCGTCAAATCGCCCGACGCACCGAAGATGACGATGGTCGCGGGAACTGCTTTGGAGATTGCTTGGTTCATTTTTTTAGCACCTTGGGGTGTGTAAGTCTGTTACTCTACGCTGGCACGCAGCGCAGCGACGTTTTCGGCCACCGATGCCTCGGCGTTGTAGATGCCGGAGCCGGAGATCAGCACCGTGGCCCCGGCCTCCACCACCAATGGCGCGGTGGTCGAGTCGATCCCGCCGTCCACGGCGATGGGAGTGCTCAAATCACGGGCGTCCAACATCTGGCGCAGGCGACGGATTTTATCGAGCTGACTGCGGAGGAATGCTTGCCCTCCCCAGCCAGGGTTGACCGTCATCACTTGTATCAGATCGGCCAGATCGAGCACCTCCTCGATGGCGCTGAGAGGTGTGCCCGGGTTGAGCGTCAGGCCGGCTTCGACGCCGTGCTCGCGGATCGATTGTAGTGTGCGGTGGATGTGGGGGCAGGTCTCCTGATGCACGATGATGCGATCCGCCCCCGCCTTTGCGAACGCCTCAAGTTGGCGCTCTGGCTCGACGATCATCAGATGCACGTCCAGCGTCACGCTCACCAGCGGGCGCAGCGCTCGCACCACGCCCGGCCCGAAGGTTATGACAGGTACGAATCGTCCGTCCATCACATCGACCTGGATGGCGTCGACGCCAGCGGCCTCGGCCTCCTGTGCATACTCCCCCAGCCGCGCGAAATCGGCGGATAAAATGGAGGCTTCAAACAAAACCTTTTTCTTCATCCTCAATTCTCCATTCTCAATTTTCCAGTCTTCATCCCCACGATCACATCGGTCACCAAGCCCAAGAAGAGCCCGTGTTCCACGATTCCTGCGCGTTGGTTGAGTTGCTTTGATAGCCGCGCCGGTTCTGGAATCGGGCCGAAGTCGCAATCTAGAATCAAGTTCCCCTCGTCGGTGCGGAAGGGCGATCCGTCGTCGATGCGGCGCAACGAAACTTTCGCCCCCAGAGATTCCAGATAAGTCTCTTGGGTGCGCCAGCCGAAGGCGATCACCTCCACCGGCACCGGCCATTGAGTGCCCAGAGTGGGGGATAGCTTGGTCTCGTCCACTACGATGATCTCGCGTCGGCTGGCCTGGGCGACGATCTTTTCCCGCAGCAGGGCGCCACCGCCGCCCTTGATCAGGTTCAGCGATGTGTCGAAGTTCTCAGCTATCTCATCGGCCCCGTCGATGGTTAGGTCGATGACGGGGTGTTCCTCCAGTGTGGTCAGCGGGATGTCCAGTTCTCGCGCGTCTCTCTCGACTTGTGTCGAGGTGGGGATCCCGACGATGTTCTCCAGTTTTCCCTCGTGTAGCAATCGAGCGATACGCCGCAGGGCGAAAATCGTCGTGCTGCCGTGACCCAGCCCCAGAACCATGCCGGATTCCACAAATTCTACCGCCCGTTCAGCGGCCCGCTGTTTTAGTTTTGCAATGTCCATTTGTATTTCTGTTACCTTTTAATTTTCTGAGCAATGAAGCAGAGACTGCTCCTAAGGTCCCGTGAGGGAATAACTTTTACATTTGATGAACGGGCGACCACGGGCGCCTCGTCGCCGGGCGATTTTTCGCCTAGGGGATCGCCCCTACGTTCGTATTTTGAT
>CAZDYW010000374.1:0-3225 GCA_964509655.1 uncultured Anaerolineales bacterium | reverse complement strand
CCCATCAGGTTGCGCTTAAGCTACATCAAGGTATACTTGAAATCATTACGCCAACCGACGTAAATCTACCCCCTGGAGAAAGATGGAACAAACGAGCAACACCACCGGAAAAAATGCCGCTATGCTCATCGCCGTGCTGAGCTCCTTCCTCACTCCCTTTATGGTCGCCTCGCTCAACATCGCGTTGCCCACCATCGGGAAGAGATTCTCGATGGGCGCCGCGCTGCTGGGCTGGGTCTCGACCTCTTATCTGCTTACGGCGGCGATGTTCCTCGTCCCTTTCGGCAAGGTGGCCGACATCGTCGGGCGGAAGAGAATCTTCACCTACGGCGTGGCGACCTACACGCTGGCCTCACTCCTGGCCGGCCTATCCACTTCTGGCCTTTTCCTCATCGGCGCACGGGTGATGCAGGGCATCGGCGGGGCGATGATGACCAGCACCATCGTAGCCATCCTGACCTCCGTTTTCCCGGCATCGGAGCGCGGGAAGGCGCTGGGCGCCAGCGTCGCCGCGACCTACATGGGACTCTCACTCGGCCCGCTCCTGGGCGGCTTTCTGACCCAACAACTGGGCTGGCGAAGCATTTTCCTGATCAACGTGCCCCTGGGGCTGGTCGTGATCGCGCTCGCGCTCTCCCAGCTGAAGGGCGAATGGGCGGAGGCCAGGGATAAGTCGCTTGACGTCGCTGGCTCCATAGTCTACGGCGTCTCGCTGGTCGTGCTGATGTATGGGCTCTCGCTGCTGCCGAAAACGATGGGCGCCATCCTCATCTCACTCGGCCTGGCGGGATTGGCTGGCTTCGTCCGCTGGGAGTTAAGGGCGAGTAACCCGATCCTCGATATGAAGCTCATCCAACAAAACCACACCTTCGCCTTCTCCAACTTGGCCGCGCTGCTCAATTATAGCGCCACCTTCGCCACCACATTTCTCCTCAGCCTATATCTGCAAACGGTCAAGTCTCTGCCGCCGCAGCAGGCCGGTCTGATCCTGGTCGCGCGCTCCGTGGTGATGGCCATCTTCTCGCCACTGACGGGGCGTCTCTCGGATCGCGTGGAGCCGCGCGTGCTCGCCTCGGCGGGGATGGGCCTGCTCAGCGCTGGGCTGGTACTGCTCGCCTTTCTTAGCGCCAACACAGGGGTCGGCTTCATCGTCGCCGTGCTGATCCTCCACGGCCTGGGGTACGCCCTCTTCTCATCCCCCAACGTCAACGCGATTATGGGATCGGTCGAAAAGCGCCATTACGGTGTGGCCTCGGCTATGACGGGCACTATGCGCCTGATCGGGCAGATGCTCAGCATGGGAATCGTGACGCTTATCCTGGCTCTCTACTTGGGCCCGGTCGAGATCACGCCCGAACAATCCGAGGGGTTCTTGCGTGGCGCTAGAAGCGCCTTCTTGGTCTCCGCGATCCTTTGCTCCGGTGGGGTGTTGGCCTCACTGGTGCGGGGAAAGATACGCTGAGTTGCAACGCACTTCCGGAAGTGTGTTACAACTGTTAATTGGAGGTTTTGATGACTAAAGACAGAGAAAGAAAACGTAAAAGAGGCACGCTCTACTTGATCTTGATCGGCATCGCCGCCTTGATCCTGGTCGTCCTGCTCGTCTCGCTGGGATCGACGGGAGCGACTTTCATCAGTCGCTTCATCCGAGGGACGGCCCTGCTGGGATACCTGGCACTTTTCCTGGCTACGCTGTCATCCATTTACATGCGGCAAATGTTCCAATTCTTTGGACGCCCATTCATCAAGGTGCACCACATCCTATCGGTGAGCGGCTTGGTTCTGGTCACGCTCCACCCACTGGGAGTGGCAATCGCAAGTTCGAGTTGGCGCGCATTTCTGCCCAAGTTCGACTCCCTGACCGTTTTCCTGGAACTGGGCGGGCGTCCGGCCTGGTACTTGATCGGCGCCGCTGCGCTGGCGGCAGTATGGCGCAAAGCAATCGGTAAAAACTGGCGCTGGATTCACGCTCTCAACTATATCGCTTTCCTGCTGGGGACTGTCCACGCGATTATGATCGGCACGGACTTCGTCTCGCCGGTTATGAAGGTTATCGCTGGCGCGATGGGCGTCATCGTCGTCGGCGCGTTCGTGCAGAAGCGCCGGTAGAGCGAGCCGCGTAGATATGCCAGGAGCTTTATGGAAAGAACTGAACAATCCACAACGGACAGAGATAACAACGCTCGCAAGTGGACTTTCCGTGGCTATCAACTGGATCCCGCCAACTTCACCACCGCGATGGTGCACTTCTACCGGGGGGAGATGGGGCGGGCCAGCACATGGCGCACGCGACTGGACGCCACGACTAACTGGGCCGTAATCACCGTCGCGGCTGCGCTTACGTTCGTCTTCGGCGAGCCACTCAACCCGCACTTTGTCTTCCTCTTGGTGTTGATACTCGTATTCACCTTCCTGTTGATCGAGGCCCGTCGTTATCGCTACTACGCCCTGTGGGCCTACCGCGTCCACATGATGGAGACCGATTTCTTCGCCGCCATCTTCACGCCGCCATTCCAACCTTCATCAGACTGGGGCAACCGCATAGCCTCTAGCCTCAATCAGCCCACTTTCCCGATCAGCCGCTGGGAGGCGATAGGCCGACGCTTCCGCCGCAACTACTTCTGGCTGATCAGCTTGTTGCTCATCAGTTGGGGCATCAAGTTGATGCTTCATCCGACTCTAGCGGGAAGCCTTTGGACCGTGATAGATCGAGCCGCCATCGGGCCTGTTGAAGGAATTTGGGTAACGGTGAGTGTCACGACATTGTACATCCTACTGACGGTGTTAGCTGCGGCGGCTTCCATCTCCTGGTCGGAGGAACTGCCGGCTACGCTCCGTCGAATTACAGGCCCTCTGACGTCTGAGCCACAGCCCAAGGAACAATTGGCCACCGTCGTCACCGGCCAAGGCCAAGCGGTGGCGTCACTAATCCTGGACGAGCTAGGCCGTGGCGTGACCGCCCTAAAGGGCACCGGGATGTACACCGGCGAGAAGAGAGATGTGCTCCTCTGCGCCGTGACCGATGTGCAGATCAAACACTTGAAGGAAATAGTGCATCAAGTCGATCCAGATGCCTTCGTGATCGTCAGCTCGACGACCGAGGTACATGGCGGCGGCTTCCGGCCCTTCAAGCCCCCCAGTTAACCAGACTCCTTGCCGAAAAATGGCTTTTTGGGATTTCGCGTGGCGTCAGCCGTGCTCGGCTCGGATTGCCAAATCCGAGCC
>CAZDYW010000373.1:0-3229 GCA_964509655.1 uncultured Anaerolineales bacterium | reverse complement strand
ATGACGACAAACGAGCAACCATCTGATTTTATTCGAGATATTATCAAGGAAGATATTGAGCAAGGCGTCTACGATGGTCGAGTGCATACCCGCTTCCCGCCGGAGCCGAACGGGTATCTCCACATCGGACACGCCAAGGCCATCTGCATCAACTTCGGCATCGCCGAGGAATTCGGCGGGCTTTATAATCTGCGGATGGACGATACCGATCCCACCAAGGAGGAGTGGGAGTACGTCGAGGCTGACAAAAAGGACATCCGCTGGCTCGGCTTCGACTGGGAAGACCGTTTGTTCTTCGCCTCGGACTACTTCGAGCAGCTTTATGAGTGGGCCGTGGAGCTGATCAAGAAGGGCAAAGCTTACGTCGATCACCTCAGCCCCGAGGAGATCCGTGAGTATCGCGGCGATTTCACCACGCCGGGCAAGAACAGCCCCTACCGCGACCGCTCGGTCGAGGAAAATCTGGAGCTTTTCGAGCGTATGCGAGACGGCGAGTTCGAGGAGGGCGAGTGCGTGCTCCGCGCCAAGATCGACATGACCCATCCCAACATGAACATGCGCGATCCGGTGATGTACCGCATCCTCTACGAGACCCATTACAAACAGGGCGACGATTGGTGCATCTATCCGACTTACGATTGGACCCACGGGCAATCCGATTCCATCGAAGGCATCACTCATTCCCTCTGCTCGCTTGAGTTTAAGAACAATCGGCCACTTTACAACTGGTTCCTCGAAGCGCTGGGGATCTATCATCCCAAACAGATAGAGTTCGCGCGTCTTTATCTCAGCCACACAGTGTTGAGCAAGCGTTATCTCCTGCAGTTGGTCGAGGAGGGGCTCGTCGACGGTTGGGAGGATCCGCGTATGCCCACTATCTCTGGCATGCGGCGACGCGGCTACCCGCCAGCGGCGATTCGTGCCTTCTGTGACGAGATTGGCGTGGCCAGGGCCTACAGTCTGATCGACATCGATATGCTTGAGCACTTCGTGCGCGATGATCTTAACCAGAACGCGCCGCGCGTGATGGCCGTGATGGATCCCCTCAAAGTCGTGATCGAGAATTACCCGCAGGATCAGACCGAAGTGTTCGAGGTCGACATCAACCCGGAGGACCCCGAATCGGGCAAGCGGAGGGTTCCCTTCTCCCGCGTGATCTACATTGAGCGCGGCGACTTTCGCGAGGATCCGCCGAAGAAGTTCCAGCGTCTGGCACCGGGCCGCGAGGTGCGGCTCAAGCGGGCCTATCTGATTACGTGTGAGGATGTGGTCAAGGACGAGGACGGCGAGATCGTCGAGCTGCGCTGCACTTACGATCCGGAGACGAGGGGGGGGATGGCGCCGGATGGGCGTTACGTGCGCACGCTCCATTGGGTCTCGGCCGAGCACGCGCTCGACGTCGAGGTGCGGCTCTACGACCGGCTCTTCACCAAGGCCGATATGGGCGACATCCCGGAAGGTGAACATTTCACTGACTACCTGAACCCGGATTCGCTGGAGATCACCACCGCCAAGGCGGAGCCCAGCCTGGTCGACGCGCAGTCGGGCGACCGCTTTCAGTTCTATCGCAAGAGCTACGTCTGCCTCGACCCCGATTCGACTGAGGATCACTTGATCTTCAATCGCACCGTGCCCCTGCGCAGCACCTGGGCCAAGATCGAGAAACGGCTGAAACGGCAGAAGTAGGGATTGGGCAACTACGAGAGATTGCCCCTACGTGTCTGCAAACTGGAGGAAATATGACCGTTCGCGTTCGCTTTGCCCCCAGCCCGACGGGGGAGCCGCACATCGGTAACATTCGTACCGTTGTTTTCAACTGGCTCTTCGCCCGACAGAACGAGGGCCAGTTCATTTTGCGCATCGAGGATACCGACCGGGAGCGCTACCAGCCGGAAGCGATCCCGGTGATTATGGATGGCCTGCATTGGCTGGGCCTTGACTTGGACGAAGGCCCCAGTGAGAGTGAACTACAGCGTTCTGGGGTGGAGGAAGCCGATGTTTATGCCATCGGTGGCCCGCGTGGGCCTTACGTCCAATCCGAGCGGCTGGAGATGTACCGCGCGGTGGCCGACGAGCTGATCGAAAGCGGCTGGGCCTACCGCTGCAATTGCACGCCGGAGCGGCTGGCAGAGGTGCGGGAGCGTCAGCGGGCCGCTGGCGAGCACATCATGTACGACCGCCATTGCCGCGACCTGTCGGTGCCCGTATCCGCCGATGAGCCGCACGTCGTCCGGCTAAAGATGCCGCTGGAGGGCGAGACGGTGGTACACGACGCCATCTACGGCGACATGAGCTTTGACAACGCGCTGATCGACGACCAGATTCTGCTCAAGTCCGATGGCTACCCCACCTATCATCTGGCGGTGGTGGTGGACGATCATCATATGGGTATTACACACATCATCCGTGGCGACGACTGGATCTCCAGCACGCCCAAGCGCATTATGATCTACCGCGCGATGGGTTGGGACCCGCCGAACTATTGTCACGTCCCGCTGGTCAATGGCCCCGATGGCAAGAAGCTCTCCAAGCGCCACGGCGCCACGTCGATCACCGAATTCCGTCAGCAAGGCTACCTGCCGGAGGCGCTGCTCAACTTCCTGGCGCTGCTCGGCTGGTCGCCGGGGGAGGGTGAGGAGCAGGAGGTCTTCAGCCGCGAGGAGCTGATCGAACGCTTCGACCTGTTCCGGGTCAATAAGTCGCCCGCTACCTTCTCCTACAAGAAACTGGATTGGATGAACGGCGTCTACATCCGCGAGCTATCCGAGGATGAGCTGGTGGAACGATTGCTGCCCTTCTGGCAAGAGGCAGGGCTGGTGCCGGCCCCGTGCCCGGAGGATATGCGACCTCGGCTGCGATTGGCTGCCTCGCTGGTGCAAGAGCGGCTGAAGCGGCTGGACGAAGTGGTCGAGTGGACGGGCTTTATGTTCGGCGAGATTGAGCCGCCGCCGATGGAGCGGCTAGTGCCCAAAGGGCTGACGGCTGAGGAGAGTGCTGCGATGCTGCAAGCGGCCTGTGATTTGTTGGCCGAGATCGAGCCTTTCGACGCCGAAACCATCGAGCAGCCGCTGCGCGACCTGACCGATGAGATAGGCGTGAGCGTGGGACAGTTGCTGGGCACGTTGCGCTGGGTCACCACCAATCAGAAGGCCACGCCGCCGCTTTTCGGCTCGCTGGCCGCCATCGGGCGGGAGCGGGTGCTGGCGCGGCTGGACGCGGCGGTCGAGCG
>CAZDYW010000372.1:0-3249 GCA_964509655.1 uncultured Anaerolineales bacterium | reverse complement strand
CCAGCGGACTGGGAGGGGATGAGCTTCAAGTTGATCGTACGTCGCAATCTTCTGGAGGTCGAGGTGACGGCGGATCATATCACCTTCAAAGCCGACGAGGAGAACGCGGCCACGCTCAGTGTGAGGGTCAATGGGGAAACGCATAGCGTGCAGTCGGGCGAGATTAAGAGAATCTCTCTATAGCCGCGCACGCTTCTAAAAACCCATCGGGAAGCCCTCCAGGGTGCCGGTGACAGCATAGCGGATGAGGTCAATCGCGCCGATCTGGATCATGCTCAACGTGAATCCGGCCAGCAATGGAATGAGCGCCTCGCGCCACCCATCCACGCGATTATCGCGCCGCACCATCATCACCACCAACACACTGTTGACGCTGGTCAACAAAGCCAAAACGCCCAAGGCGCTCAACAGAGCCAACGGATAGAGTAGGAAATCCCATCGCGCCAACACCAGGCCAACCATCCCGGCCTCCAGCAGAAGCAACACGATCAGATCGCGCAGGCCACGGATGGCCGGCTTCTGGGTCATGTGTCGCCACAATGTGATATTAAAAATGGGATAGATGAAAGCGCTCATCGTCAGGCCGTTCAGCGCACCGGTGACCAAGCGAAGCCAATTGGAGGATTCATAAAGCTGGAAACCGTTGGGGAAGATGGCCATGTAGGAATTGACTCCATCGCCGGCCCACAGTAACGTGAATCCGATGAGCAGAGCCGTAATCAAGTTCGGGGGGAACTCGGCAGAGCGCCGCCGATTTAACACAACTCCTTGCCCCAGGAGGCCGATCAAGGCGCCGAGAAATGTACCGGTGCAGCGGGCGCAGAGTGGCAACTGACGCCCGGCGATACTGAAGGAATGGGCCGCGCCGCGATGACATACAGCGTAGCCCACGATGTCCGCTTTGTTCAGCAAACCGGCCGGCGTGACCAAGACGAACGTTATCAAGGCTGAAGCTGCGAGGAACAGGATCAACCCCGGCAGAGGAAAGACCGGCTCCTGCGAATCGTGAGAGGACGGGGAAACAGGTGATGTCATCTGCGTTGGCTCCCTTGAAAAGCTAGTGGATCGGCGGCCTATCGCCAAAAGAACTTTCCAGGAGAGCCCAGATGTCCTCCCAGAGATAGCGGTCGACGAAGCTGGCCTGGATCTCATCCAGCTTGCGGTTGAACGTTTGCTGATCGGTTTCACCGAGGATGGTCAATATGGCGTTGGCAATGCCGAATCGGATTTCGCGATTAGTGCGGTGGTGACGGTGGAGCTTGCGTAAACGTTGCACATCCTCCAACTCTCCCAACATAATCATCCCGGCCACAGCGTTGGCGACCTGCTCCGTGTCATCGGCAGCGAGCCCTTCCCGCAAGTAGGGCAAAACGCGCTCATCGCCCATGCCGGCCAAGCTCAACGCGGCTGTGGAGACGCGCTCAGCGTCATCCAGATTATCCTGCAGGAACTGCCACAATGGTTCACGTGCCCGCTCATCCCCTGTAGCGCCGAGGAGCGAGATGAGTTCCTCGACCGCGATGGGGTTTAGGGTGGGATCATCCACCGCCTCCAGCATCTCATCCACCACAAACTCGCCCATCCGGCTCAACAGATCGAAGGCCCGGTCGTGCTCCGCTTGCGTGGAGCCGCCCAACTGGCGGATCAGATCATAGGCCTGATCTCCGTACTTGCGATAGGCCCGCTTGGCCTGAGGGCGCAAACTGCGACGGCGTTCGGCTGCTATCTGCATCACATTCTGATTAGGCATCACATCTCCTCCACTATTCTCCCATAATTTGCACGATCAAGCGCCGGGAGCGCGAGCGGGTATCGAAATCAAGAAAAACGACTTGTTGCCAAGTGCCCAATGTCAACCGCCCTTCCACAAAAGGCACCGTCAGCGAGGGGCCGATCATCGCCGCACGCACGTGGGAATGGCCGTTGTCATCTCCCCAGCGCAGGTGATGTCGATAGTCCCGGTCAGGCGGCGCTATCTCATCAAGCACCTGCTCCAGATCATGCAATGCACCGCTCTCATACTCAATCGTCGTCAGCCCGCCGGTCGAGCCAGGACAGAAAATCGTGACGATGCCATCGCTCAACCCGGAATCACCCACGGCCTCTGCAACCTCCGCCGTGATGTCCAGAATGTCGCAATGCCCTTCGGTGCGTAGATTCAATTCCTCAGTGACAACCATTCCCTACCTCCATCACAACATGGGCGGGCACAAGACCCGCCCCTACAACCTCAATCCTCAACCTACCTCAACCCTTACTTAGTCGTCTCCACGCGCTGCCAGAGCTTGCGCAACGGGCGGTGGAGCAAGCGCACCTTGATCAGCACCAGCAGCCAAAGGTGCAGCCGCGCAGCAAAGAGCAGCAAGGTCCAGAAAAATTCCTTCGGGTTACGGGCGTAGCGCAAGGCTGGCAGCGCACCGGTGAGCGCCTCCCGCCAGGGCGAACGCATCCGCACCGGCGATTTGCGCACGTAATCCTGCGCGTATCCGCCAGCCGAGCGCACCTTCTGTCGCAACCAGTCACTGTAGGTGGTGGGATACTTGACGAAGACGTGCGCCGCCGGTGCGTAGTGAATTTGATAGCCCTGCTGCGCGATGAGGTGGGAGACCACAGCATCCTCCGCCAGGGCGTCCCCCGGCACCTCATCGATCAGCTTGCGGCGAAAGGCGAAGAGATAACCGGAGCACAATAGAAACTTGCCCGCACAGTCGCGCCTCAATCGCGCCCGATGAGCACCGGCATCCGTGAGCAAATGGGACCAGTAGCCCAGCACCGTATCACGTGGACTAAGGCTGATGGGGTGCCCGCTCACCGCGCCGACATCCGGATCCTCAAACGGGGCCAGCAGCGGCTCCAGCGCATCATCGGCCACGAGCACATCTCCATCGCTGAGCACTACGATTTCACCCCTAGCGGCCCTCAAACCGGCATCGACCGCGGTCGGCTTGCCACGCTGCGGATCGGCCACGTGCCGCACCGCCGGATAGCGCGTGGCGTATTCATCGATCACGGCGATGGTTTCCGGGTCTGGACTGACGACGATGATCTCGGCCTCATCGGGTAACTGTGCCAAAAAGGCCTCAATTGCCCCGCCGACGGTCGTCGCTTCACGAAAGGCCGTGATCAGAATGGTCACGCTAATCATGAGGGACACAAGCAGGTCATCACACGTAAAGCGGTTCCTGCATCTCCAGATCCCACTGCATCAGATCGGTCTCTGGGTTGTGGCGGCGGTAGATCGTCGTCGGC
>CAZDYW010000371.1:0-3259 GCA_964509655.1 uncultured Anaerolineales bacterium | reverse complement strand
GTGGAGTTCCTCATCGACGGCGTGCTGGCCTTCATCGACTATTTCCCGCCCTACGAGCTGCCGCTGGACACCAGGAATTATGGCAACGGTCAGCACGATTTCACCGCCCGCGCCTATGACCTCATCGGCAACCCCGCCGAGGCCCTGGCCCGTCCGGACATCGTCAATCTGATCGACGAGAGCGCCCCGCAGGTGAGTTTCACCTTCCCCAACGCCGGAGCCACCGTCTCCGGCGAGATCAGCGTCACCGCCGCCCTGAGCGACGACGTGGGGCTGAGCCAGGTCTTCTTCAAGGTCAGCCAGGGAGCCACGGTGGTCGATTGGGGATTCGAGAGCCTATCGAGCCATCCCCAGAACGCGACCGTGGAGTTCGCCTGGGATACGACGCTGGTCTCGAACGGGGCCTACCTGCTGGGCGTCGGCGTGTATGACACCGAGGGCAAGTACGGTTCCGCCACCCGCAGCGTGAACGTCGATCAATCGACCGCGCCCACGCCGGCCCAGCTCAAGCTCGTCGGGCGCAACCTGAACCGCGTGCAGAACGGCGTGACCGTCGACCTGGTGGTGCGGAACGTCGGCGACGAAGCGGCGAGCAACGTGCAGATCGAGGACATCCTGCAGGGCTTCCAGCCCATCCCGCGCACCGGCACGTGGGCCAGTTACGCCGTCGAGTATGACGCCTATAAGCGCGAGGCCGAGTGCCAGATCACGCCCCACGCCGCCATCGCCGGAGGCGAGACGGTCACCTTCACCTACCACGCCGCCCCCGTGCTCTTCTACCCCAACCCGCCGACCCCGTCGGTGGGCAGCGTGACCTACATCCACTATGACCGCCCCGGCGGGACCACGATCCACGATCCGGTGGCCGTCCCCGCGCCCCAGTCGACCGTCACGACTGTCTACAACAACGCCCTCGCCGCCGCCGATTATCTGATCGTGACCAATCCGACGCGCCTCTTCCAGTTCGGCTATCCCAACACCCACATCGTCCAGGAGCTGTTCCCGGCGATGGCCCAACTGGCGATCTACCAGAACGGTGTGCTGGGCTACCTGAACGATTACAGCGTCTACGCGCTGAACGATCTGATCAAACCGTCCCTCTCGACGACGATCTCCCGCGCCGGTCAGTGGGGCACACGCCTGCACGCCGACTTCCGCACCGCACTCGGCGGCTCAATGCTGATTGTCGGCGAGATAGAGATCGTCCCCGCGTGGAACACGACGGGCTGGGATCGGCACTGGAACAGCGGCGGCGTGACCAACAATGTCGATATGACCGACCGGCCCTACGCCGACACCAGCGGCGACGGCGCCCCGGAGCTGATCGTGGGGCGCGTCATCGGCAACGACCCGGACGATATGCTGACAGCGCTACAGACCAGCATCCGCGTCTACGAGGGACAGTCGGGGTATGGCTTCGACCGCTCCGACGCGCTCATCGTCAGCGGGACGGGTAACGGCGAGAACCTGATGATCAACAGCGCCAACGACACGGCCAGCGCGGCCGCCACCAAGGGTTTCACCACGACCGTGCTCCACTGGTCGAACTACTCCAGCACTGATCGGTATACAGAATTTACCACCCGCACCGCTGACCAGGACGTGATCTACGTCTTCGACCACGGCAACCCGAGCTGCCTGGGCGAGGTCTGTAGCTGGAACCTGCCCTCGCTCAACTTCGGCTCCGCGAATCCACTCGTGCTGGCCCCCTCTTGCTCGACCGGCGATTATGAGAGCGGGGGAGATTGGAACGTGGCCGAGGCCTTCCTGGAGTACGGCGCGGGCGTCTACATCGGCTCGACGGAGCTTTCACCGATGCACATCAACGGTGAGATCGGCAAGCGCTTCTTCAACGCCTGGGGCGTAAACACCGACGACACGGTCGGAAAGACACTGACCGCGATTGAGCGGGATCGGTGGAGCCACGGCAAGTGGTGGCAGTTCTGGATCGAGGAGTACAATATCTACGGCGATCCGAAGTACTGGGCGAAACCGTCCAGCGCCGCGTCCACCCTCGCCGCGCAGGCGGTGCTGACCGAGCCGACCTCACCGCTGGAGATCGAGGTGCCGGACTATGATGTCACGTCCGCCGAGGGGTTCGATTACGTGACCATCCCCCAGGGCGATCTGTGGTATGAGGAAGGCGAGCCGCAGGTGCCATACTACGCCCGCTCATACGACTACGCCGCCGGATACCAGATCCAGGACGTGAGGCTGATCGGCCTCCACGACATAATCACCGAAACGGGGTTGACCCTGCCCACCACGGCGATGACCATCACCGCCGCCGCGCCGAGCTCCGCCGCCGCGCCGCAAGCCGCCAGCGCGGAGTGGTTCCCGGAGATGGAGTATAAGTGGGACGTGCGCCAGAACCCCGACGGGTCGATCACGCTAATCCTCATCCTCTACCCGTTCCGCTACAATGCCACGACCGACGAGGCGGAGTTCTTCAAGGGTTACACCTTCGAGGTCGAATACACCACCCCAGAGGAGAACGTCGTGGAGATCGTCAGCGTGGGTGCCGACCGGGGCGTTTATCAGCCGGGGGAGACCGTTCTGGCCGATGTCGAGATCGACAACACAGGCGAGCATCCCCAGGACGTGATCGTCAGCGCCCAGGTCAAGCGGTACGGCGGCGAGGACGTGATCGAGGGCTTGCTCTTGCAGACCCTGAAGGGCCTGGAGGGGCCAGCCTCTTTCTCCACCGAGTGGGAGAGCGGCGAAGCCGAGCCGGGCCATTATCTGGTCGAGGTCACGCTGAAGGACAGCGAGGGGAACCTGCTGGATCAGGAGAGCACCAGTTTCCAGGTGGGCGCTTCCTCCGGGGAGATCATCGATTTCACAGTCACGCCCACGGGCTTCGAGATCGGCGACCACATCACCGCCACCCTGACCTTCAGCAACACTGGGGCGGTGGAGATCATCACCGGAACCGCCGTCATTGAGGTACGGAACGAGTCCGGCGAGGCGGTGGAGGAGTTCAGGCACCCCGTGACCGGCCTGCCTGCCGCCGAGGCGTCCAGCTTCGAGAGCGTGTGGGATACATCCGGCGAGGAGGGAGGGACCTACAGCTTCGTGGGCTACGTCTCCTATGATGGAGTGACGACCGAGCCGGTGACGACTGATGTGAGCACAAGCACCGGCGGGAACCGCATCTACTTACCGCTGATAATACGCAGCTAAAAAACGGACGAGGAACCCGGCCTCAACCTTAATCTGGTTCTTTGAGATTTCGCGTGGCCCGCTTCGTAGGGGCGGG
>CAZDYW010000370.1:1554-3273 GCA_964509655.1 uncultured Anaerolineales bacterium | reverse complement strand
TCGAAGGGGATGAGGGGCGGCGGGTCACCGTCCCCCCAAACCCAGCCCTCGACGTCGCCATTTTGGACTTTATAACCGCTGGCTCCTTTCTGGGAGTATGTCCAGGATGAGCCTGAAAGGTGCCAGTAGGACCAGTAGTTCGGTATGTCGCACGTCATACAGCTTTCGGCCGGGCAGCCTTCGTCTTCGATCTTGCAAATCCCCGCGCCCATTCCGGAGTCGAAGTTCACTACGATATTCATTCCGGTGCGTTTCAGCACCTCATAGCCGCTGATCTCCGCGGTGTCGAATTCGATGCAGCGCTTGACGAGGGAGCCGTCGCTGAAGCTGATGACCAGACCGACGCGGTTGGACTGCTGCGCGGATGTGCTTGGCAATCCGACTCCCAAGAGAGCCAGAGTCAGCGCTAAAATCTGTACCAGGTAGAGAAGCTTGGTTTCGTCTTTCACAATAGCCTCCTCCAGTTGCTCTTCAGACTATGATGATGGGAAGATAAATTTTAGAGGGAGAGCAGATTTGCTGGAACGAGATTGCGGGCGGCTGCTCTCCAGATTCCCAACTCCAGCCTTCGACATCGCCGTCATAGACGGTGTGACCAGCAGCGCTTGATTTCGCATATTGCCACGTTCCATCGATTAAGTGCCAGTAAGACCAGTAGTCAGGCATGGCGCAGAAGCAGTCATCGGCCGGGCACCCCGTATCCTCGATCCCACAGATCGCGCCCCCGCTCTCGACGATTTCCAGACCGGAGCGTAACAAGACCTGATAGCCGTTTATTTCTGTCTCGTCAAAAGTGATACAGCGGGTGGTGTAGGTATCATTGTCGAAGCGCACGACCAGCCCGACGCGGTTAGTTTGTCCAGCGATCACTCCCGATCCGCTCCCCCCGAAAACCAGAATTGCCAGCGCGATTAGCGCCAGGCAGATGCGGGTGTGATGCTTTGTGCCTTGGGATTTAGAAAGGAATAATGTACCTGTTTTTGCTCGGCTTGGATTGCCAAATCCAAGCCATCCTCGCTGGATTTGGCAATCCAGCGAGAGCGCTGTAGGCAAGTTATTTATTTCCAAGTTCCCTTCCATCATAGTGATAAGGAGGAGGCTCCGACAGAGTCGCCAGGCTCGTCGGAGCCTCTGAGAGACCCTCACTGCCTGAGGACAAGAGGCAGGAAGATTTTTTGCGGTTCTAGTGTGATGAGCGATGCGACGGTATCGGTCAAGGCGGTTTCACTTTGCACCCCATCCGGGTCTGTGAAAGCGGCCTGGAAATCATAAGCTACGGGCTGCGTGAGGGGTAGCGTAGCGGTGTAGTGCCCGTCGGCGCGGTTCAGCGTCGCCGTCATCCAGGTCGTCTCGCCGGATGCTCGCCAGCTCAGCGTGACGCTGCCGTCGCCATCGAGGTCGCTTCCGAAGGGGATCACGACGTCCACGCTGCCGCCCCAGTTCGCCCGTGGTGTCGCTGCTACTAAGCGATCTGGGTCGGGGCCGCGTTCGACGCTGACGAAGGGCGTCAGTGTATGTGTGAAGGGATAGCCCAACAGCGCCGGCACTGCCTGTCGCGTGGAGAAAGCGTCATCGTTCGTTCCGAATATGAAAGGCCCATCGGCTTTTTGCAGATCGCTCAGCGCGTTGTAGGGACTGCGACCATCCTTCAGCCATTTGGCGTCCTCCAGATTCTCGCCCGCTGCCAGCAGGCCCTGAATGGCGTAGGCCGTGGAGTTG
>CAZDYW010000370.1:0-1454 GCA_964509655.1 uncultured Anaerolineales bacterium | reverse complement strand
TCGGTCAACACGTGGACGATGTCCACGCCGCCGAAATCGTGGGCTGTTCCTCCAGCGACCTCGACCGCCAGGGCCAGCTTGCCCGCCGAGTCGGCGCTTCGGGTGACGAACGAGGAGGCCGTCGCCGAGAGGTAGTCCAGCGCGGAGACGGAGTAGCCGGGGGCGGTCACGCTGTCGGGGTCAAACCCGGCTGCGGCGTAGGCCAGCACCGCGTCACAGGTCGCGCCGGGATCGGGGCCGATCCAGCCGGACCAGGAGCCATCGGCGTTCTGCTGCTCGTTCACCCAGGTGAGAGCACGGTTGGCACGCTGCGCCCGACCGAGCACCGGAATTGGCGCTTCTGCCAGGCCGGCGATGGCGTGGGCCGTAGCCAGCGCGTTATCCCCAAAGCTGCCGTTAGCGCCTTGGAGCGCGATTAAATCGTCATGGGGCGTGTATCCGCTCTCGGTAGCCCAGCTCACGGTCGCTGGGGTATAACCGGCCGCGGCGATGGCTTGAATGGCGGCGGCGGTCGAATCGGTGCTGATGCCGCCGTAGTAGCCCGACCAGCCTCCGGAATCTAGCTGTGTCTGGCGCAGGAAATCCAATCCCTCCTGAATCTGGGCGTTATGCGGCTCCAGGTTACCGCTGGCGAGGAGGGCTTGAATGGCCAACCCGGTCATATCGACGTCGCCGCCGGAGCCGGTCACCCAGGCCCAGCCGCCATCTGCTTCTTGTAGGGCGACGAAGAAAGCGGTCCCGGTGATGGGCACGGTCTCTTGCGCGGAGGCGAGGCCGACGATGGCCCAGAGCTGATTGGTGGTATTGGCCCCACCACTGGTGAAAGCGCCTTTCGCAGTAGTGCTGTAAGCGCCGCTGGCCGGATGATAGGCCGCTTCCAGTTCCTCCACCAGATTGATGGGCTCACCGGCGGAGCTGTGACCGGCTGGATATTGGCCGAAGGCGTAGGGGTCGCCATCCCCCGCCACAGTCGCCGCGATCATCATGCCGACCCTGCCGGGGAAGATGGTGCCGGTCACGTCTCGGGTGTAGGTGTAAGCTTGGCTCTCCAAGTAGTCCAATGGTGTGTTGCCGCTGATCGATGTCATATGTCCGAGCGGACGATTGGCCGCGGCGAGCGCGATGACGGTCTTGATGGTGGTGAAATCATCGGAGGTTCCGGGAGCCCAATCGCTCTCGATGCTGCCATTGGGCAGTTGTCGCGTCTTCAGATAGTCCAGCGCCTGGCTAATCGCCTCGCTGTGATCGATTGCAGGTGCCGATGGCGCGGCTTGGACCGGAGCGTAAAATGCGTTCAGTCCAAACAGTAATCCGAGGGTTACTATTACCCCCAGTGCGATGCTGATTGTAAGTTTCTGGTGCCTCATTTTTCTCCTGTTGGTAGTTGTCATTAGCTGACCTGCTGAAACAAAAAAGCCCCTCTCCCTCACGGTGATGGGAGAAAGGCTCTTTCG
>CAZDYW010000369.1:0-3287 GCA_964509655.1 uncultured Anaerolineales bacterium | reverse complement strand
CCGCTATCCGGCTCAACGGCTACCACTACAGCGCCCTCTTGTCCTTCTAATTCTTGCTTGATTTTGTCGAAAGCCTCCCGGCCCTTGGCTATGAAAGCCTGTCGTGCTTTCTTATCCTGCCAGATCGATACATCTGCCATTGTTCACCCCTCCTATTTTCGTTCGATGATCATCGCGCCGCCCTGACCGCCGCCCACGCAGGCCGTGGCCAGTCCCAACGATGAATCCTGTCTCATCATCTCATAAAGCAGCGTGACCACAATGCGCGTCCCGGTGCAGCCCACAGGATGACCCAGCGCGATGGCACCGCCGTTGACGTTGACCTTATCCCAATCCCAGCCTTGATCCTCCAGTTCGATGCCCACGGCCAGTGATTGCGCCGCGAATGCCTCGTTGAGCTCAATCAGATCGATGTCGGTGAGTTCCAGCCCGGCCCGTTTCAGCGCCATAGGCACGGCGTAGGCCGGCCCGATGCCCATAATGTCGGGCGGGATGGCGGCATAGGCATAACTGCGAATGGTACAAAGCGGCTCCAAGCCCAGTTCATCCGCCTTCTCGGCCGTCATCACAACCACCGCCGATGCGCCATCAGAGATGGGGCAAGCGTTGGCTGGTGTGACGGAACCGCCTCGTTTGAAGACCGTGGGATAAAGAGCGGCCTTCTGCACCGTCAATCCAGGATTGATGCACTCATCCTCCACGATGTCCTCGTGGCCCACCACTTCGCCGGCCACTCGTTTGTAGACCCGGAAGGGCACGATCTCATCCCGGAATTTGCCCATCCGCGTGGCGCGAAAGGCCTTCTGATGGCTCTTCACCGCAAACTTGTCCTGCTCCTCCTGGCTGATGTTGTACATCATCGCCAAGTTTTCGGCTGTGTATCCCATAATTTCGTTGCAGACCGGGTCGGTGAGCCCCTCCCAGAGCGTGTCTATGAATTTATCGTGGCGCAGCTTGAGTCCCCAACGAGCCCCGCGCACGACATAGGGAGACGTGGACATGCTCTCCACGCCGCCACATAGAAACACATCCCCGTCGCCCGCCTGGATCGCTTGATAGGCCATGCTAATGGACATCATACCGGAGACGCAGTTGCGCTGGATGGTGCAACCTGGCACATGAACGGGCACACCGGCCATCAGCCCGGCCACGCGGCCGATGTTGGGTGCATCGCTCTGCTGACCGATACACCCCACGATGACGTCGCTAAACAGATTAGGGTCAATGCCCGACCGCTCAACAGCCTCCTTCAAAGCCGTCGCGGCCAAATCCTGAGCTGGGGCTTTACGGAAAGCTCCCCCATGCTTGCCAATCGCCGTGCGACATCCGCTGACGATCACCACTTCCTTCATAATGACCTCCTTCTCTCAATGACTTAGAGCTCCAGAAGCTATCACTTCACTCTGGATACTCACCCCTCCGGGCAACAATCGGATATACCCCTGATCACCGTTTCCATAGCGGCCCGGCACAAAACTTCCATATCAACTCCCACCATCTCGCGCCGCAACGGATGTTCCATCAGTTGCAGCACGCCGTTCAACGTAGCCCAGAACACACAAGCTGATCTCTGATGGTCAGAACAGTTGAAGATACCATCCTCATTACCCCGTTTGATAGCCCGTATTACCAAGGTCAGTCCCTCTAAACTCGCCTCCAATATATCCTGATATGTCTCGCGGGGAATGGCCTCCTGGAATCGTCCTCGATCCATGGCCATTAAAAAGGGGAAATACTGAGGTTCTCCTTGGAAGAAGCGCAAGTAAGCCCAGCCCAGACGTCTTAGCTGCTCATCGGCGGGAAGAGAGGCAGCCTCCGCGCAGGTTCTGTCCAGTTCACCGACCAGCTCATCGAGCCCTTCTAAAAGCAAATGAGCAAGGATGGCCTCCTTGCTCTCAAAATACAAGTATACAGTTCCCTTGCTGACCTCTGCTCGCTCGGCGACGCTATCCACGGTGGTCTTATAGAAGCCGTTCTCGAAAAACGCTCCACGAGCCGCATACAAGATAGATTCCCGACGCTCTTGCTTTTCTCGTTCGCGACGTGCTCTAGTTGCCACTCCCGCGCCCCTTCTATTATAAACTGCCGGTCAGTAACTGACTGACAGTCATTATATAACAAACAAAAAGGACTGTCAACAACTTTGATGTGATTTTCAGACATTTGTCATAATTTCACACCTCTTCGCTCAAGGCCAACTTGCTTGATTTAAGGTCAAAAATATGTATAATTACGATAGTTATAAATATCTAATATTTGCTCTCGAATGCAGAATCTGCTGATCATTTGCGCCAGGGAGGAGGCTTCCGATGACCGGTACAGCTTACAGAAGCACACTCGTCGACGACACCGCGGACAAGATCCGCCAGATGATCTTCAGCGGCGAGATCAAGCCCGGCGAACTGCTACCCTCCCGCAAGGAACTGGCGGAGCAGTTCGACGTGGGCATCTCCACCATCCACGAGGCGGTTCAATCCTTATCGACGGTGGGCCTGGTCGAATCCCGCCCCGGCAAGGGCACCTGGGTGCGCCACGACGCGCTCGAAAGCGTCATTCACCCCTCCATCATCACCAACCGCTTCGGTGAGATTGACGCCGATACCATTTACGAAGCCCGTCTCTTCATCGAGGTGGCGCTGGCCGAGCTGGCCGCGCGGAAGGCCACGCCCGAAGATATCGAGCTAATCTGGCACACTCTGAGCCAGGCCCACGAGGTCATCGCGGACGACGAGGATTTCGTCAGCGCGGACTGGGATTTCCATCTCGCCATCGCCGAGGCGGCCCACAATGAGCTGCTTCAGGCTTTCTACCACCTGGCGCGGGAGTTGCTGCTGGACTTCATTGAGGATGCCATCAGCCTCCCCAACGTCAAGGAGGAGGCGACCGAGTACCACGTGGCCCAGGCCCAGGCAATTGAGCAGCACGACCCCGAAAAAGCGCGGCAAGCGGCCCTCGACCACATGCTTTACGTCAAAGAGCGGCTGATGGAGAGGAACCGTGCCTAATCCAGCCCCTCCCAATCATTGAAGAAGTTTTGGCCCCCGTACATTTCACCGAAATGCTTGACACTCACCAAGCCACATGATAAAATAATCTAAACTTACTAAATATCTGATATTTCGTAAATTTATTATATTAACAAGCTCAGGTGCAACGCACTTGCGCAAGTGCGTTGCACCTTTCAGAGAATAAGGAGAGCCAAATGTTCTGTCCGGACCTGAAATTTCGACCACGTCTGTCGGTGCTCAACGAGGATCAGATCGAGCAGATCCACCAGGCCACTCTGG
>CAZDYW010000368.1:0-3289 GCA_964509655.1 uncultured Anaerolineales bacterium | reverse complement strand
CCGACCGATGACTCAGGGCGATAGCGTGGCGCCCCTGATCGCGGAACGGGACGCCGACGCCGGGCGCGGGTGTCACCCCGTCCGACCAATTCTGATAGCCGCGCGGATAGCTCAGCGCCCAAGGCCCCAGCCGGTCACCGATGGCGTCCTCCGGCACCCCCACGGCCTGCGTCGGCGTCACATCCTCCGTGTAACTTAAAACCCCCAGATACTCCAGGCTGAATGGATCGTCGTGATGGTAATAGAGGAAATCCTGGGCGGAGAGGAAGAGCCGCCCGCCGCCGTCGAGATAGGCCGCCAAGGTCTCCTCCTCAGCGGCGGTGACCGGCGCGTACCAATCGTAGCCCGTCCACCAGACGACGATGGGGTACTGTTCCAGTGTCGCGAGCGAGGGGCTCTGATCCCGCCCGCCGCCGAGGGCCGGTTTGATCTGCCAGAAATCGTAGGCCAAGCCCGCCCCCACCATCGCCGCCTCATATTTCTCCTGCTGCTCATACCAACGGTCATCGTCCACCAGCAGGATGGAGGCCGGAGCCTTGCTGGTGAGCGTGGCGCTGAGCGTCAGCGCGGGCGAGAGGGCGGATTGGGCGGTGAGCGTGATCACGTCGGCGACATCCGAAGTAGCAGTGGCGGGGATGGTGACGCTGACCACGACGGTGGCCGAGGTGCAAGGCGAGAGTTGTAGCTCAGGGGCGCTGAGCTGTGTGGCCCAGGAGACGCCCTCAAGCGAGAGGCTGACATCGTCGGCAGTTCCCGCCTGGCCGACGTGGCGCAGGCGTAGCGTGTGGGTGACCAGCGAACCGGGCGGCCCGATGCGCAACTGGGAGGTGGGGTCCAGCTCCAACCCGACCGTGGGCGGCGGCGCGGTCAGCCAATCGATTGCCCGCCCCATAAACTCCCGCCGGGTGCCGCGCTCGTTGATCGCCTCGAAGCCGAAGGAGAGATTGAGCGCCTTGGGATTTCCCTGCTCAGCATAATCGAGACAAGTGGAGACACGCACGCCGCCCACTCCTGAGCTGGTCGAAGGGTCGTCATCCCAGTAGGTCAGCACCGGCGCGGCCGCGTCGGCGTCGGCCACAGCGATCACGTCGGGGTAATCCTGATTGTCGGCCCCGCCCGCGCCGGTGATAGTGATGGTCAGCCCGGCGAAGATGTCGCCCTCCAGCCCGGAGAGCACCCGCGTGGGCGCGTTGTCGCTGACGTAGCTGGACTTGAGATAATCCCCGTAATAAGCGCTCCAAAAGCTCATCGTTCCCCCGCCGTCCCAGAAGGCCACATCCTGGCCGCTCAGCAACAGCTTCCCGCCGGCCGAGAGGTAGCCGATGACGGCATCCTGGGCGTTGATATAGCCGGGCGCGTCACGCGGCGCGCTCCAGATCACGATGTCGTAGGGCGTCAGGTCGGAGGCGGTCGGCACATCGCTTTCTTCATCGATGGTCAAGTGCCGAACGGCCCAATCGTCGTAGACGTAGGCCAGATCGTCCAGCGCCTGGCGGAAGTAGCTGATCTCACTATCATAATACCAGCGCCCGCTGTCTATCAGCAAGATTGAAGGCGCGGACTCCAGCTCCAGGTCGAGTGTGGTCATCTCGCCGACCGTGACGCTGGCGGTGCCGGTGACCACGCGATAGCCCAGGCGGCTGGCGCGGACGGTGTAATCGCCCGCCGGGAGCTCGAAGGTGTGGCTCTCACCGGTCGTCTCCAGCGGCGTATCCAGCACGGTGATGGTTGCCGTGAGCGGCTGCCCCGCTTCCGTGAAGAGGCGCACGCGCAGCTCACCGGTCGGCAGCGGGGCCAGTGAGAAGTTCTGCAAAGTGGTCGTATCGGTGAGGGCCGAGATGCCCCAGGCGGTGGCGGGTTCGTAACCGAAGGCAGAAACGGTGAGGTCGTAGACATCCGGGGCCAGCGCCAGCAGGTAGCGCCCGTCGTCGTCGCTGGTGACGCTGTAGGATGACCCGCCGCCGTGCGGGCTGGCCGTGATCCTCGCCCCGGCGATGGGGTTGGAGGCTTGACGCACCGTCCCGCTGATGATCCCGGGGCGGGCCAGCGCGGAGACGGCGGCGAAGGCGTCCACGCGCCCCCAGCCGGTGTCGTTGTTGGGGCTGGTTTCCCCCAGGGGCACAGCGGTGCTGGTGATGAGGTAGGCGGTGTGGGTGATCGAGAGTGAAGAGCTGGTCGGCGTGGCGGAGTGCAGCAGGGCGGCGATGCCCGCGACGTGCGGGGCAGCCACCGACGTGCCGTTCTTCTCGCCATAGACGCCGCCGGGCATGCAGGAGCGCACGTTCACGCCGGGCGCGGAGACGTGGGGCCGAATCTCGCCCCAGGGTGAGGGGCCACGGCTGGAGAATGAGGCCACTTCCTCCTCGCCGAGGGGCGCGTCGTCGAGGGCGCCGACGGCGAAGGCTTCCGGGAGGGAGGCCGGCGATCCGACGGTGCCTTTGTTAGGGCCGTTGTTCCCGTTGGCGAAGACGGCGAAGATGCCGGCCGCCCGCAGCGCTTGCAGATCGGCCTGGAAGGTGGTCAAGGCGCCGTTCGAGTTGCCCCAGGAGCAGTTGATCACGTCGGGCGCTTGGGCCGGATCGCCGCCGGGGGCCAGCAGCCATTGGAAGCCGGCGTGAATCCAGGAATCGTAGCCGTATCCCTCACTGTTGAGCACCCGCACGCCGATCCAGCGGGCGCCCGGGGCGACGCCGATGCCGTCCTGCCCGACGATGGTGCCCAGCGTGTGGCTGCCGTGACCGTTGCCGTCCACGGGATAGAGTGCGCCGCCGTCGGTGGCGTCATACCAGTTGTAGGTGTGATTGGACGGGCCGTGGGGATTGTAGCCCCGGTAGCTGGATTGGAGCGCGGGATGGAGCCAATCCACGCCCGTGTCGACTCCGGCCACGATTGTGCCGGTGCCGCTGATGTGGAAGGCGCTCCAGACTTCATCGGCGCGGACGCGGGAAATGTTCCACTCGGTGGGGGAATCTAGAATGGAGGATTGAGAATGGAGAATGGAGGATTGAGAATGGAGAATGGAGGATGGGAGGAGCCAGCGGCGGTAATGGTCGAGGTGGATGGCGGCGACATCGGGTCGAGCGGCCAGTTCGCGGATGGCGGCGGGGCGGGCGCGGGCGGCGATGGCGTTGACGATCCAGAAGGGGGTGTAGGAATCCACCAGACCGTCGGCCTGGGCCTCGTCCAGGTGGGCGCGGAGCGGGGCTTGGGAGCGGGCGGCGGTCGCTTGCAGCGTCGAGACGACATCATCCGTCCCTCCATTCTCCATTCTCCACTCTCCATTCTCCAC
>CAZDYW010000367.1:0-3305 GCA_964509655.1 uncultured Anaerolineales bacterium | reverse complement strand
CCTTCACGGGTTTCCGGAGCAGTCATAATGTCCCTATGGGGCACTCTCAATGATGACAATACTCGCAAGCTTGGTATGCTTCTGCATGGGCTCAGATGTGGTAAACTGGTACTACGGTCGGTCCGCTTAGAATACGGTCTTCGTGCCCGTTCACTCTTGCCATTTAGCCGCGCTTATGGTAGAAATGGCTCGTCGAAAATTGCTCGTGCAATGAACAAGAAGCTCTCTTTGAGCACTTTTACCTCACAGGCTCATCCAGTTTAGGAGATTTATTTTGTGAAGAGATTATCACGCTACGTTTTGATCACCTTGGGCCTTCTTTTGATTCTTCTGTTGATCGGTCCGTTTCTCGTCCCTGTGCCTCCGTTGGAGGATACGCTCCCGCCGGAACAACTTGCAGACTCTGATAGCAAGTTCGTCACCGTCGATGGGCTACGGGTGCATTACAAAAGTGTCGGGCAGGCGGAGCCAGCGCTGATCTTGCTGCATGGCTTTGCTGCCAGCACATTTTCCTGGCGAGAGGTGATGGGCCCGCTGGCTAGCGATTCCGGGGGCCTCGTCGTCGCCTTCGACCGCCCTGCCTTTGGACTGACCGAGCGGCCTATGCCGGGCGATTGGGAGGGAAAAAGCCCCTACAGTCCCGAGGCCCAGGTCGAACTGACGGTTGCCTTGATGGACGCGCTCGGGATTGAGCGGGCAGTTCTGGTGGGCAATTCTGCCGGTGGCACCGTTGCCACGCTCACAGCCTTGGCACACCCGGAACGGGTAGAGGCGCTGGTGCTGGTGGATGCAGCGGTCTATGCCGGGGGCGGTGCGCCGGATTTTATTCGCCCGCTCTTCAACACGCCCCAGATGCGACGCATTGGGCCGCTGATCGCGCGTCGTATCGGATCGTGGGGCAAGGACTTCGCCCGTTCCGCTTGGCATGATCCATCGAAGATCACGCCGGAGATATGGGATGGATACCTGAAGCCTTTGCAAACGGAGAACTGGGACCGTGCCCTGTGGGAGTTGACCCGCGCCAGTCGCTCCTCCGATCTGCCGGAAAAATTGGCAGCGATTCAGATGCCGTGTCTAGTCATCACCGGGGACGATGACCGTATTGTGCCGCCGGAGCAGAGCGTCCGCTTGGCCGATGAGCTGCCCAACGCAGAGCTGGCTGTGATCCCGGATTGCGGCCATGTGCCCCATGAGGAGTGTCCAAAGCTTTTCTTGCAAGTGACGCTTGATTTCTTAGCCCGGCTTCCGCAAATTACGAGAAGCGAACGGGCTGAATAGACAATTGCTGCTTGGCAGCGAAGGGATGTTGATCTTTGGAAAGTGCGATTACGGAGGAACGCAGCCGCCCGAAGCGTGAGGCTAAACGCAGCTTTGCGCTGGGAGTTTTCAACGGCGTTGCCTTTAACTTCGCCGAGCGCTTGATCGATCCGCCCCTGGTCCTGACCTGGTTCGTCGGCCAGTTGACCGATTCTAATCTGCTCATCGGGCTGGTATCGCCGCTGGGACAGGCGGGGTGGTATCTGCCCCAGATATTTGTCTCCCCCCGCATCCAGCGGATGGAGCGCAAGATGCCTCTCTATACCTTGGCGGCCGTCATTCGCGTCTTCGCCTGGTTGCTACTGGTGGCGGCGGTTTGGATGCTGGATGACCCCATCCTTCTATTGAGTGGTTTCTTTGTGGCTTACACCGTGGCCCGCGTTACCTCTGGGTTGGCTGGCATTTCCTTCTTCGACGTGGTGGCAAAGACGATCCCGGCCTGGCGACGCGGAAGCCTTTTTGCCTGGCGCCAGTTCCTGGGCGGGCTATTGGGCCTGGGGGCCGGGTGGATCATCAAGTTTGTCCTTAACCGTCCGGAGCTTCCTTTCCCGCGCGGTCACGCCGTGCTCTTCGCCCTTTACTGCGCGGCGATGGCGCCGGCTCTGCTGGCCTTCATTGCCATACACGAGCCGGATGGAGAGACCTTGCCGGATTCTATGACTTTGGGAGAACAACTCCATCGAGCCCGACGGCTCCTGCGCAAGGACGTTATTTACCGTCGCTATATGGCGGCGAGGCTGTCGCTGGGGTTGGCGGAGATCGCTCTGCCATTCTATGGGATCTATGCCAAGAAAGTCCTTGGTGCTCCCGATGGAATGGTGGGCGTCTACGTGGGTGTGCGCGTCGGGGCGCAGCTGCTTTTCAACTTGCCCTGGGGAATGATCAGCGACCAGCGCGGGAATCGGCTGGTGATGCGTTTGCTGGGCTTGGGCAGTGGGCTGGCAGCGCTGCTGGCAGTGGGATTGGTGGCTCTGGTGCAGATTTTCCAGTTCCGGGGCAATTGGCTTCCTTACCTGGCGCTCCCGCTCTTTTTCTTGAACGGGGCCGTATGGCCGGCGCGGGTGCTTTCTGGCAGTAACTTCCTTTTAGAGCTGGCACCCAATGCTGAGCGTTCACTATATCTGGGCCTCTCCAACTCGCTGATGGGCATCATCGTCTTGATCTCCGGCCTGGGCGGGCTTGTGGTGGATCTGTTCGGATTCGTCGGTCTCTTCGTCGTCGCCTTGGTTTTGTACCTTAGCGGCTACATATGGGCTACTCGATTGCCTGAACCACGAGAGGAGTGCCGGTCTGAGGATTAGGTGCTGGCGCTGTCCGCTCACTCATCTGATGGAACCTCTAGCACTGTCACATCGTTTGGCAGAGTAGGAACTACTTCCAGGTTCCCCTGGTACAATTCCACCGTGCCGACGACGATCACGCGGCTGCCCGGTGTCCCAAGGGCGGTATTATTCTCGATGCGGTCGAGCACGTTGCGCCAGATGAGGATCAGAATTTCGCCCTGCGTAGGCTCGGTGTCGCCCAGGAAAACCTTGACCGCGCTCGACATCCCCTCCACGCGGATGACCTGCCCCTCGATCATTAGCCGTTGCCCAACATCTGCGCCGCTGATGTCCCCGATAGAGCGGTATGCGCCCCAGGCCGTCGCTTCGGTGATCGCCTTCACGTCGCCGCCGAACTCTGGCTGGAGCTGTAGTTCACCTTCATATTGAGAGACCCGCCCGGTCGCTCGCACCTCCCCGCCCAGATTGATCACCGCCGCGTCCCAGCAGTCGTCGTAGATTTCGTGCCACAGCAAAATCACGATGCGCCCTGTCTCATCCTCCAATGTGAACTTGAAGCCCTCTGAGAAACTGGCCGTCTCGGCAACGCGCCCCTGCACGGTCACTTCCTCGCCGAGTTGATCGGAGCCGATGTCGCCGATGGATGTCAATGTGACCGTCGGCGTAGCTGTTGCCTCCGGGGTGGAAGTGTGTGTAGGGGCAACC
>CAZDYW010000366.1:0-3326 GCA_964509655.1 uncultured Anaerolineales bacterium | reverse complement strand
TTTTTGAAAAGATACTCACACATTTTCTCTGTGCTTGGGGGCATCGGGTGACAGCGAGACCGATGTCCCCGTCAAAGTAGTACAGTTTGGCGTCAAGACGACCATAACAGCCTGCCATATTGGCAGGCTGTTATGGTAACAATTGCAGATTTCTGCCCCTGTTATTTTGTTCAGCGAATGTTTATAATGGTAACGTGAGGTGGAAATTGCACTTTATGGCGTCCAAACACACGAGGAGGTGTGAGATGAAAAAGAGACGAACGAACATTTTGCCCTTGGTACTCATTGCCATTCTCGTCCTCTCAGTCGCGGGCTGTGGACAGGCTCCCTCGTCGGAGAAGGCGGCAGAACCGGTGGCAAGAGCAGATGGCAGCTTCAGGCTGGGTATCATGGGGCCATTCAGCGGGCCCAGTGAGAGCACGGGCACGGAGTTCAAGGGTGCTGCCACGATGGCCTTCGACGCCATCGACTGGCGCATCGGCGAGTACAAGATCGAACCGGTCTGGATCGACTCGCAGTCGGACCCCGAGGCGGCGATGGCGGCCTACGAGAAGGCCATCGTCGAGGACGGCGTACAGGCGGCCATCCTCAACTGGCACAGCTCCGTGGCGCTCGATTGTATGGACCTGGCGGCCGAGTATCAGATACCCCACATTTTCCCCTTCGGCGCCGCCGAGTCGATCACGGAGAAGTTCCGCTCCGACCCGGAGAAGTACAGCTATTGGATGAACAAGGGTTGGCCTACCTCCGCCAAGCTGACCACGGCCTACGTGCAGGCGGTGGAGGATGCCATCGAGCAGGGCAAATGGAATCCTGAGCAGAAGAACTTCGCCATCTGGGCGGAGAACACCGCCTGGGGCCGCAACTTCGGCGCGGCGATCAAGGAGCAATTGGAGGCGGAGGGCTGGACGCTAGTCGCCGAGGAGTACAGTCGCCTTGAGGAGGTTCAGTTCCACACTATGCTGGGCAAGTTCAAGGCCAAGGATGTCGCTCTCGTGGCCTCCACGAACACGGCGCTGCCCTCCTTCGCCGCTTTCATAAACCAGGCGGACGAGATTGGACTGGAGAGCTTGATCATCGCCGATGGCCTGGGCTGGGGCGGTGAGTGGTATGAGATGACGGGCTCATCCTCCAACTACATCATCGACCAGATCCCCGGCTGGGCCACAGAGGAAGGGCACGAGTTCGCGGCGGCCTTCGAGGAACGGTACGGGGTCGCGCCCAGTTCGTCGGCGGCCGGGCTGGCCTATGATGGCACCAACATGTTCATCCAGATCGCGGAGCAGGCCCTGGAGGAGTACGGCGAGCTATCCAGTGAGACGGTCTACAAATGGGCCAAGGAGAATCTCCAGACCGGAGAGTGGGCCTACACCGATGGGATTGTGATGGAGGAGTACAAATATACGCCGGAGACCTTGCCCGATCCCGTCGTCGGAAAGGGCTACTACATGTTCCCCGTGCGGCAATACATCGACGGCGAGGGGCAGATCATTTATCCGCCCGAATGGGCCGAGCAGGAGTTGCAACCGCAGCCGTAGCCAACCGCGAATCTTGAACCGAAAATAGCGAATGCCGAATCGCGAGCTACATTTGCGATTCGGCATTCGTCATTCAACGCATACAGGCGATGAACACGTCCTCCAGCGAGGGATCGATGATGGTCATCTCCCCCGCTTCGATTCCGGCGCGACGCAGTTCAGCGGCGATGGCTTGTTGGCGCTCTTCCAGGTTGGCGCCGGTGACGTGTACCAACGGCCCGTACATCGCCACCTCGTCGAAGGGCAAGCGGCCCTCCTCGCGGGCGGCGCGTAGGACCTTGACCGCGCGCGGCGTGTCGGAGGGCGCGATCTCCAGCACTTGATTCTCCATCACGCCCCGCTTGATCTCCTCCGGCGAGCCCGTAGCGATCAGCTCCCCCCGCTGGATGAAGGCCAGCCGGTGGCAGTGCTCGGCCTCGTCCATGTAGTGCGTGGTGACGAAAACCGTGATGCCCTCGGCGACCAGTTTGTAGAGCAGGTCCCAGAAGGCCCGTCGGGAGACGGGATCGACGCCAGCGGTGGGCTCGTCGAGGAAGACCAGCTCCGGTCGATGGAGGATGGCGGCGTTGAGGGCCAGGCGCTGACGCCAGCCGCCGGAGAGGTCCTGGGTTTGGACGTGCTCGCGCCCTTGCAGGTCGGTCAGCTTGAGCGCCTCTTGAATGCGTCGTTCCAGCAGATCATTCTCCAGCCCGTAGGCCCGCCCGTAGAAGCGGAGGTTCTGGAGCACGGTCAGGTCGTTGTATAAGCTGAACTTCTGGGCCATGTAGCCGACGCGGGGTCGGAGCCGCTCCGGGTGGTCGGTCATCGATATGCCCAGCACCTCTATTGAGCCGCTCGTTGGGGGCAGCAGTCCGAGCATCATGCGGATGGTGGTAGTCTTGCCCGCGCCGTTCGGTCCCAGGAAGCCGAAAATCTCCCCGCGCCGCACCTCGAAGCTGATCCCGTTCACGGCGGTGAAGTCGCCGAAGCGTTTGATCAGGCTATGGGCTGTGATGGCGAAGTTGTTGTGATTCATATTCGTCTCCTTGGAACCGAAAAGCATAATGCTTACTACGTGGTTGACAACGACTCGAAAGGCCATATAATGAAAATGCAAGTTTGTTTCTTTCAGCATATCCGATTGGGGGTAGTTATGTCAACTCTCGAAGAACACTTATCGTTGGAGACTTCTCCAATTACTGGAAAACTGGATTTTATCACGCGCCGGACCGGAGAGGATGAGGTCATCCTGCTGGGTCAGGCTCTGTGTTTGGGTCTGGATTTGCTCTATCGCCAGACCGTAGAACGGGCTTTTATCGAGGAGGCCATACTTCGTGAACGGGCTATTGCCGTTCTCGGTCTTGAGCGGGTGGAAGAGATAGAGTACGCCAAGCAGGCTCTTGCTCAGGACATTGCCCGAGGATTGAGCTATGACCCAGGCAGCGTGCGATAGCGGGCCGTTGACGCACCTTTGGCAGATCGACTTGTGGCAGGCATTTAGCACGTTTCAAACCCTCCATCTGACTGCTCAAGTGGCGCAAGAAGTCCGTGGGCATGTGTCGTTGGAACAGATGACCACCTTAGCCGATTGTGCTCTTCACCTTCACGACGTTCCCCAGGACGAGATAGATACTCAAACTCAAACCTTTTATCCGGATTTGGAGGTTGCCGATGTATCCACGCTTCTCCTGGCGCAGCAAATCGATCTGGAATTGGTATTGACAGACGACTTGGATTTGCGTCGTGCTGTGGAGGCTCAGGGACAGACTCCAATGGGCAGCGTGGGTATCTTATTGAGGGCTTATGCAG
>CAZDYW010000365.1:0-3330 GCA_964509655.1 uncultured Anaerolineales bacterium | reverse complement strand
TGAGAATGGAGAATTGAGAATGGAGAATGGCTTGCAATCTACAATTCGAAATCTGCAATCTGAAATACGCTACCACAACTACCGGTACTACACACTGAACGAGCCCGTCATCAGCGACGCCGAGTATGACGCGCTGATGGACGAGCTGCGGACACTGGAGGCGGAACATCCTGAGCTGGTCACGCCTGATTCTCCAACGCAGCGTGTAGGCGCAGCGCCAGCCGATGAGTTCAGCAAGGTCGAGCATCCCGCGCCTATCCTTAGCCTGGACAAGGCATCCGACAGCAGGGAGATCTACGCTTGGTGGGAGCGGGTCAGCAAGTTCTTGCCTAATGGTGGGCCGCCGATGGCCTGGGTAGTGGAGCCCAAGCTGGACGGGCTGACCGTGGTGTTGCGTTATGAGGACGGCGGCTTCGTACAGGGAGCGACGCGCGGCGATGGTTATGTCGGTGAGGACGTGACCGTTAATCTGCGCACGGTGCATACGCTCCCCTTGCGCATCCCGGTATCCCCTCACCTCAGCCCTCTCCCCGCCGGGGAGTGGGTGCCTCGCCGCTTGGTCGTGCGTGGCGAGGCGATTATGCTGATCGATGACTTCGAGAAATTGAATCAGCGCCAGATTGAGGCCGAGGAAAAGCCTTTCGCCAATCCGCGCAACGCAGCGGCGGGAAGTCTGCGCCAGCTTGATCCGCGCGTTACTGCTGAGCGACCGCTGACGCTGCTGGCCTATTCCATCGTTGAGGCCGAAGGTCCTGTGCCGGGTACGCAGTGGGAGACACTGGATTATCTGCAAGATTTGGGCTTCCGCGTCTCGGAGTACGTGAAGCGCTTTGAGGCGCTTGACGAGGTTGTGGCTTACTGCGAGGATTGGATCGAACGGCGGGAAACAGTGCCTTACGAGGTCGACGGGCTGGTTATAAAGGTGGATGATCTGGCGACGCAGGAAGCGATGGGCGTGGTGGGACGAGCGCCGCGTGGCGCGGTGGCCTTCAAGTTCCCCGGACGGGAGGCGACAACGCGGCTGCTCGATATCCGCGTCAACGTGGGGCGCACCGGTGCGCTGGTGCCCTATGCTGTGCTGGAGCCGGTGGCGATAGGCGGCGTCACCATCCAGAGAGCCACACTACACAACTTCGAGGACTTGCAGCGTAAAGACATCCGCATCGGCGACCAGGTAATAGTGCGTCGCGCGGGCGACGTGATCCCCTATGTGGTTGGCCCGGTGGTCGAGGCGCGCGAGAATGATGAACAACGTCTCAAAGCATTCGAGACACCGAAGGTTTGTCCCTCCTGCGGCGAGCCGGTGGTCTCGCGCGAGGATGAAGTGGCAGTCTATTGCATAAACATTGATTGTCCGGAGCAGCGCGTGCGGCGCGTGGAACATTTTGCTGCGATGATGGACATCGATGGACTTGGCGAGAAGACGGTCGAGTTGCTGGTCGCGCGTGGATTAGTGCATAACCCGGCTGACCTTTACTATCTGGAGCGCGATGATCTGCTGGCGCTGGAAGGCTTCGCCGAGAAGAGCACCGATAATCTACTTGAGGCCATAGATGGGACCAAAGAGCGTCCCTTGGAACAGGTCATCGCCGCATTGGGCATTCAGGGGGTGGGCTGGATCGTGGCCCAGACGCTGACCCGCCACTATCACTCCATCGACGAGCTGATGTCGGCAAGCCGAGATGAGCTAGAGGAGATCGAAGGGATGGGGCCGCGCACTGCGGATGCCATCGTCACATGGTTCCAGCACGAGCATAACCGCGCTTTTATCGAGAAGCTGCGCCGCGCCGGGGTCAAGCTGGAGCGTGAGGAAGTGGTCGAAAAGCAAAGCGGGCCGTTGGATGGGTTGACCTTCGTCATCACCGGCACTCTCTCCCGCCCGCGCAAGGAGATCGCGGCGCTGATCAAGGAGCATGGTGGCAAGGTGACCGGCAGTGTCAGCGGCAACACAGATTACCTCGTGGTGGGCGAATCGCCAGGCGGCAGCAAATACAACAAAGCTCAGAAACTGGAGACGCCCATTATCGACGAGGAGCGACTGCGAGCGATGATGGACGAGGAGTTATGAGTAAAGTTATTTTGAAGAAAGGCCGCGCCAAGCCCGTGCTACGGCGCCATCCTTGGATCTTCTCCGGTGCGATTCAGCGTCTTGAGGGCGATCCTATCGACGGGGACATCGTTGAAGTGCACGACGCGGGCAACAACTGGCTGGCGCGGGGCTATATCAATCGCCAATCGCAGATCCGCGTGCGGCTACTTACCTGGCGCGAGGATGAGATCATCGACGCCGACTTCTGGCGGCGCCGATTGGAGCGGGCCATCGCCGGGCGACGAGGGCTGAGCGAGGATACTACCACCACAGCCTATCGACTGGCGCACGCCGAATCGGATTATTTGCCGGGGCTGATCGTAGACCGCTATGGCGACTGGCTGGTGACGCAATTCCTCACGCTGGGGATGGACCGTCAGCGCGACTTGATCGTGGAAATGCTGGCGGACCTACTCGCGCCAAAGGGCATTTATGAGCGCTCCGATGTGGATGTGCGCGAGAAAGAGGGTCTAGCACAACGCACGGGCCTGCTCTGGGGCACGGAGCCACCGGAACTGATCGAGGTGGCGGAAAACGGATATCGCTTTCTGCTGGATGTGCGCGAGGGCCACAAGACCGGCTTCTACCTTGACCAACGAGAGAACAGGGCGCGACTGTCCGCTTTTTGCAAAGATGCAGAAGTGCTCGATGCGTTCGCTTACACCGGCGGTTTCGCCGTCTACGCGGCGGACGCTGCGCAGGTTATGCTGGTCGACAGCTCCGCACCAGCGCTGGAGTTAGCGCGCCGCAACCTGGCGCTCAACAGTGCTGGTTCAGCCAGTCAGGTACGCAACCCATCACTGCTGGGACAGGAAGGCCGCTTCAGGTACGTTGAGGGTGATGTCTTCAACGTATTGCGTGGCTACAGAGCGGAGGGGCGCCGCTTTGACGTGATAGTGCTCGATCCGCCCAAGTTCGCCCATAGCCGTCGCGACGTGCAGCACGCATCACGGGCTTATAAGGACATCAACCTGCTGGCGTTCCAGCTACTGCGAGCAGGCGGGGTGCTATTCACATTCTCCTGCTCCGGTGCGGTCGACGCCGCCCTTTTCCAGAAGATCGTCTTTGGCGCAGTGGCGGATACAGAGCGCCGAGCTCAGATCGTCGGGCGCTTATCCCAAGGAGCCGATCATCCCGTGGCGCTGACCTTCCCAGAGGGAGACTATTTGAAAGGCTTAGTTTGCCGCGTGTGGTAGCTATGCAACACGGCTGATTCCCCCCTCACCCTAACCCTCTCCCCC
>CAZDYW010000364.1:0-3332 GCA_964509655.1 uncultured Anaerolineales bacterium | reverse complement strand
GATTTCGCGTGGTGCTCAGAGTAAGGCAACCGGAGGTTGCACACAGTCCACGCCCACAGATGTGGGGTAACACTTCGCTCTGACCAAATACGGGGACTGTCGCCCACTTTGAGCAAGGGAACCGCGCGAAATCCTAGAGACCCTCTATCTTCCAGTTCTTGGTATAAGACTTTCACTTGCTGTTGGCCGGGACAAGCGAGTTGTGATATAATAAGCCCGGTCGGCTCCCGAGTATCACCCCAAATCGTTAGCCTAGGAAACAGGATCGCTAGATCCATTATCCAGCTAGAGCGTGAGGCGTAGCTTCACAAGGAGGAATCCAAATGAGTGATCGAATCTACAAGAAGATCGAAGTAGTCGGCACGTCCGAGGCAAGCCTTGAGGACGCGATTCAGAGCGCGATTGAGACATCGGCCAAGACTGTGCGCAATATGCGCTGGTTCGAGGTCGTGGAGACCCGCGGGCGGATCGAGGATCAGACGGTGGCGGAGTGGCAGGTCACGGTCAAGATCGGTTTCGCCGTGGAGGAATGACCTAGCCTACGGCTACAAAAGCATAATTGAGCCCAGGTATCCTCTCAATATCCGGGGCGCTCACGGCGGGTTTGTAACCCGCCGTTTCTGTTGCCTGGTTACGAACCCGGCAAGAGCAAGGTGGCCCCAAGTTATTGAGAAGATACTATTTTGTGCTGTTTGACATTGTAGCACACTGAGGGTAAGATGAAGTTGGTAGTACCGCCGTAGAACAGGCAGCGTTATCCAGCACCGACTCTTCAGGCCGGTGGCTCATGCAAGGGCCAGGTAAAATAGACAAGGGAAAACGAATGAAAAGCAAAATGTTGAACAAGACCATAAGCGCGTTCTTGGCCGTGTTCGTCATCATCGGCTTGACGGCGACGAACGCCAGGGCAAGCCTTGAAGAGCCGCCATCCGATTACCAGGTCTCCAAGATGGGAGAGCCGATTATCCTATACTATGATCCAAATCCTCCCGCCACTCTACGTGTGCCACCGCCCCTAGCTTTCTCAAAATTGAGCGTTCAAACGGCGGATATTCAGATCAATTATCTCGCCGCCGGTGAAACTGCCTACGAATATACTTGCTACCAATGGTCCAACGAGGCGAAAGCGGCCTTCAATTATGCGGCGAGCATATGGGAATCCTTGCTCAACTCGACCGTAACGATTGAGATCGACGCTTGCTGGACCGATATGTCCGGCAATATACTCGGTGGGTCAGCTGCTAACTACGTTTATAATTCCTCCAATTCATCCTGGTATCAAGAATCATTGCTGAATTCCATCACCGGAAACAATACAGACCCCGCTGATCCGGATATGACGATCCTCTACAACAGGAATTTCGATTGGTACTATGGCACGGATGGCAACACGCCCTCAGGCAAGATGGACTTTTCCTCCGTGGTTCTGCACGAGATTTGTCATGGGCTGGGGTTCGCTGGCCTGATGAGCAAGAGCGGCAGCATAGGATACTGGGGCTACGCAGGCATTCCCGATCCCGCCATCTACGACCGCTTCGCGGAAAACGGCGCCGGCACTCCACTGCTCGATCTCGGCAACGGCACGACCACTCTGGGGTCCGCGTTGACCAGCGGGAACATCTACTTCGACGGCACCAACGCCAACGCTGCGAACGGAGGCTCACGGCCCAAGTTGTATGCCCCCGGCACATGGGCTCCCGGTTCCAGCTATTCCCACCTCGACTACGACACCTTTAACAATACCGAGAATCAATTGATGGTCTGGGCTATCTCTGATGGCGAATCGATCCACGATCCGGGGCCTATCACCATGGGTATGCTGGAGGATATGGGCTGGACCACGGGTGTCAACACTGCCCCGACTATCTCTGGGCTACCCGATCAGACGCTCTCTATGAACGATACCCTTAACGATGCCATCGACCTATGGGCCTATGCCAATGACGATGAGTCCGCCGACGAGTTCCTCAGTTTCTCGATAACTAACAGCCCCGATCCTGATGCCGGGGTCACCATCGACGGCGATCGTTATATCGATATCAACCCCACCGCCGGCTGGGATGGGCAGACCGATGTCACCATCCAGGTCGCCGATTCCCGCGGCCTCTCCGACACCGATACCTTCAGAGTGATTGTTAGTAACACGCCCCCCGTCATCTCCGACCTGCCCGATCAGACTATGCCGATGAACGGGAGCGCCAATCACGCGATCAATCTCTGGGCCTATGCCAGCGACGCCGAGTCGGAGGATGAGGCGCTGACCTTCTCGATTGTCAACAGCCCAGACCCCGACGCCGGAGTCGCCATCGATGACAATCACTACATCGACATCAACCCCGAAACCGGCTGGGTGGGGGCGATCGATATCGAAATCCAAGTCATCGATCAAGGCGAGCTCTCCGACACCGACACTTTTCATCTGAGCGTGACCAACACGTCGCCCACGCTCTCTGAGGTGCCCGACACGCTGGCGCCGATGAATATCTTCTACGACAGAGCGCTCGATCTCTGGGACTTCGCCGCTGACGCCGAGGAGGATACTTCATCCTTGACCTTCACCATCGTCAATACACCCGTCATCAGCGCCGGCGTGGCGATCAGCGCCAACCGCTACATCGACGTCGATCCCAGCCCCAACTACACCGGCACGACGGGCGTGGAGATCAGAGTGGAAGATTCCAAGCAACTGAGTGACACCAAGATGTTCAGTCTAACGGTCACCAGCGACAACATCACCCCCACCATCTCCGGCCTGCCCGATCAGAGCCTGTGGGTGAACACTGAGCTCGATGACGCCATCGACCTGTGGGCCTACTCCCGCGACCCCGAGGCCCAGCCTATGACTTACACCCTGTTGACCGACATCCTGGTTCTCAGCAACTTTGTCAGCGTAGACGGCAACCGCTACATCGACATCACCCCCGAAGCCGGCTGGGTCGGTCAATTGGGTGTAACCGTCAAGGCGACCGATGCGGGCGGATTGTTCGCCAGCGATTCTTTCTCCGTGACCGTGGCGGAGCTACCCACCGTTTACCTACCCCTGGTGGTGTTGAACTGGCCTCCGCTCCCCGACGAGACGGAGCTTAATCCGATCAGCGACCCTGAGGGCGACGGGAGTTACACCGTCAGTTGGAGCCCATCCGACAGAGCCGACACCTACACCCTGGAGGAGGACGACAACGCGGCCTTCTCCAGCCCGGAGACGTGCTACACTGGAACCGGGACTTTGTGGAACGCCAGTGAGAAGTCGCCGGACACCTACTACTACCGCGTGAAGGCGAGCAATGAGTGGGGGGATAGCGGCTGGAGTGACGTCGAAGCGGTTACCGTCG
>CAZDYW010000363.1:1159-3335 GCA_964509655.1 uncultured Anaerolineales bacterium | reverse complement strand
AGGAGGTAACATGAAGAAAAACACATGGCTTATTGTGAGCATCTTCACCGTGCTCATCGCTATGGTCTGGGGCCTGACGGGCGCTCCGACCAATGCGCAGGGCGCGTGGTACGCCGAGTACTTCACCAATCGTGACCTCGCCGGAGGGCCAGCCCTCACCCGTTACGAGGAGGATCTGCGCTTCGAGTGGGGCGGCGGTAGCCCCGGCTCCGGCATCCCCAACGACAATTTCTCCGCCCGTTGGACCCGCGAGGAGTGGTTTGAGGCCGGCACCTACCGCTTCTCCTACCGCTCCGATGATGGAGTGCGCATCTGGGTCGGCGACACCCTCGTCGTGGACGATTGGCACGACCGCCAGGCGACCTGGTCCTTCGTCGACCGCTACATCCCCCGTGGCACACACCGCGTGCGCGTCGAGTACTACGAGCATGGCGGCGGCGCTGCCTTGCAGTTGACCTGGGACCGGGTCAGCGGAGGCGACGCCTGGCGCGGGGAGTATTTCAACAATTACAACCTTTCCGGCTCCCCCGAACTAGTGCGCTACGATCCGGCCGTCGACTTCGACTGGGGCGACGGCAGCCCCGACGAGGAAATCTCGGCCGACTATTTCTCCGTGCGCTGGACGCGCACACTGGGCTTCACCCCCGGCACGTACCGCTTCTACGCCAGTTGTGACGACGGCGTGCGCATCACGGTGGACGGCAAGCGCGTCGTGGACGCCTGGCAAGATCAGCAACTGCCCAACACCCACACGGGAGATCTAACCCTGAGTGAGGGCCAGCACACCATCGTTGTCGAATATTACGAACACGGCGGTCAGGCCAGCGCTCACGTCTGGTGGAACCGCTTGGGCACATTCAGCAACTGGGAGGGACGATATTATGACAACGCCGAACTGCGCGGCGGCCCGGCGCTGATCCGCGACGACACAGAGATCAACTTCGACTGGGGCGAAGGCGGGCCGGCCGATTGGATGCCCAGCGATAATTTCTCCGTCACCTGGAGCCGCAAAGTTCACTTCGACCCTGGCTACTACCGCTTCAACGTCCAATCCGATGACGGCGTGCGCGTCTGGCTGGACGGCGGGCTGATGATGGATTTCTGGGAGCCGATGGATTATGAATACCACTATGTGGACGGCGTTTACCTGGAGGGCATACACGAGATCAAGGTCGAGTATTTCGAGCGTGCCGGCGGTGCCCGCATCCACTTCTGGTGGACGCCAAGCGGCGAGGCACCTGCGGCTCCAGCGCCCACGCCGACCCAAGCCCCGACTTCGGAGCCTGCTCCCCAACTGCCTGGGCCATGGCAAGCGGAGTATTTCGATAACACCGACCTCTCCGGCGATCCAGTCTTGACGCGCCAGGATCAGGCCATCGATTTTAGCTGGGGCTGGGGTTCCCCGGATCCGAGGCTGGGCCGTGACGACTTCTCCGCCCGCTGGATCGGCAGCTTCTCCTTCCCGGCCGGGCGCTATCGCTTCACCACCACGACGGACGATGGCGTGCGGCTCTACGTGGACGGGCGGCTCATCATCGACGCATGGCGCCCGATGCGGGGCACGCGCGTTGGCTACGCTACGCTCTCGGCGGCGGTGCATGAGGTGCGCGTCGAGTACTTCGAGCGATCCCAGGCCGCGCGGGCTTATGTGGATTTGCAGCGCATCGGTGCAGCCCCGGCGCCCACGCCCACTCCTACACCTGCGTCCCGGACTTATGAGCCACAGGCAAGCGGCCCTTGGGAAGCGCGTTACTATGACAACCCCGATCTGGCGGGCGAACCGCTCCTGACGCGCCAGGATCAGGCCATCGATTTCAACTGGGGCTGGGACGCTCCCGCCCCCTCCTTACCCACCGATAACTTCTCGGTCGAGTGGGTGCAGGAAGCCGAGCTGAGCGAGGGGCGCTATACCTTTACCACTCATTCCGATGACGGCGTGCGACTCTACGTGGACCAGAAACTGGTGATAGATAGTTGGCGCCCGATGCGCGGTTACCGCAGCGCCACACTTGATCTGCAAGGCGGGAAGCACAAGCTGCGCTTGATCTACTTTGAACGCAGCGGCATCGCCCTGGTGAGCCTCACCAGACGGAAAATCGACTGACCCCCAGTCCCCTCTCCCAAGCGTGCGTAGCTAAGCCGCGTGCGTAGCTAAGCCGCGTGCGTAGCTAAGCCG
>CAZDYW010000363.1:0-1059 GCA_964509655.1 uncultured Anaerolineales bacterium | reverse complement strand
GCGTGCGTAGCTAAGCCGCGTGCGTAGCTAAGCCGCGTGCGTAGCTAAGCCGGGAGAGGGCTAGGGTGAGGGGAAAAATTACAGAGCAGCCGCATATGACCATCAAACCTGGAGGAAAACTTGACCAAACACAAAGTCGCCTTGATCACCGATAGCACCTGCGACATTCCTCAGAATTTGATTGAGCAACACAACATCACCGTCGTCCCCATGTTCGTCGTCTGGAGCGGAGATGACTTTCGCGACCGCATCGACATTTTGCCGGAGACCTTCTACCGGCGCCTGGTCGATGACCCCAACTATCCGACGACTTCCCATCCGCGGCCCGAGGATTTTCTCCAGGTCTATGAGACGAAGTTGCGAGAGGGAGCGGATGAGATCGTGGCCATCATGATCAGCAGCGCGATGAGCGGCGCTTTCGAGGCGGCCCAGCAAGCGGCCCAGATGATCGATGCGCCGGTTCACGTCGTCGATGCGAAGGGACCGACGATGAGCCTAGGCTGGCAGGTGCTCGCTGCTGCCCGTGCCCGCGAGGCCGGCGGTGACGCGCAGGCGATGGTGCAGGCCGCCGATGCGGCCAGGGCCAAAATGGCGCAGGTCGTCTTCGTCGATACGCTGGAATACCTCTACAAAGGCGGGCGCATCGGGGGCGCTGTCAAGCTTGTCGGCACGCTGCTGAACATCAAGCTATTGATCTACATCGATCACGAGACGGGGCGAGTCGAGGGAGAAGCTCGCGTGCGCACCCGCAAGCGGGCGGTGGAAACCCTATATCGGCGCTTCTTCCGGCGGCTGGACACTGACAAACAGTTGCACATCGCAGTGCTCCACGGCAACGCGCCGGATGATGCCCAGAAGCTCGCCGAGCGCATCCGAGGCGATTTTCCAAACGCTGAGGTTCTGATCAACATCACCGGGCCGGTGCTCGGCGTGCATACCGGTCCCGGCGCATTGGCGCTTTGCGGATACACTGAATAAGTGCAGTGCTAAAGCTGAAAAGCCCCCGGCATAATGCCGGGGGCTTTTGCTTACTCCTGCTTGCTCCTGATTGATCTACTC
>CAZDYW010000362.1:0-3337 GCA_964509655.1 uncultured Anaerolineales bacterium | reverse complement strand
GCGCTGGGGCGCTCATAGCTCCCCAGCACATCCGGGTTCTCCGGATCGCTGACGTCCAGAACGTGGACCCCGTGCTCCCCGCGAACGTAGGCGCGACCTCCGGAGACGACGACGCCCGCTATCGCTTGGTCGACCTCATACGCGGCCAGAAGCTGCGGATCGCCGGTATCGCTCACATCCAGGATCTGTAGCAAGCCGTCATCGTCGGCCACGTAGGCGGTGTCGTCCACCAAGTAGAGGTCATTGCCACCTTCCAGCGCGTCGTAGGAGCCCAATGGGTTCGGGCTGACTGGATCGCTCAGGTCGACGATGCGCAGGTGCCCTCCGCCAAGGGGAAACTCTCCTTCGGTCAGGAGATAAGCCGTGGTGCTGATCGCTTGCACAGCGCGGATGGGCTCCGGCGGTGTGTAGGTGCCCAACTCCGTCGGGTCGCCGGGGTCGCTCACGTCGAGCACGAGCAGATCATCGCCGTCGGCGACGTAGACGGTGCCTTGTCCTGAGCCAGTCGAAGGGCCGGTCACGACGGCGATGTCGCCCGCGTTGCCCGGCGTATCGTAGCTCTCGACCAGGGCAGGATGCTCGGGGTCCGAGACGTCGACCACGTATAGCCAGCCGTCGGTCCAGTCGACGACTCCGTTCACGTAGGCATAAGAGCCGCTGACCGCCAGTGCGCCCATGGTACCGGTGAGATCGACCGAGCCCATGAGAGTCGGCTCTTCGGGATCGGCGACGTCCACCGTGCGCAGGCCATCCCCGTTCACGGCATAGGCTATGGTGCCGGTCAGCACGATGTCGCTGACGTCGCCTTGCCCCAACAAGATGCCCCCCAGAGGACTGGGAGCGCTGGGATCGGAGACGTCGAGGACCGTGAAGCCGCTGCCTTCGCCGAGGTAGACGTGGTCACCGTCGGTGGGGCTCACGGCCGCGGCCGCCATCCACCCAAAGAAGTGGCCGCGCGGCGAGAGCGTCACTTCATCTTGGCGGCAGGTTCCTATGGGCGGGGCTGCATCGCTGTTGCCTGAGAGCGGCGCTCCCGCCACGGTCGTCAAGACCAGGGTCAATACGGCCAGAAGCCAGAGTCGTCGTCGATTGTGATTGCTGAACATCATGTATTATCTCCTTCTTCTATTCTTTTCTCCGTTTCCATCTGCGTCTCCAGGAACGCGGTCAATGCCGCCAGGTTCCCAAAGCCGAGGCGCCGCCGGGCATGAGTATCCTCCAGGCTGAAGCGCCACACGGCGGGGCGCTCGGGCGAAGCCGGGCTCTCCTGCCACAGGCGCAGGATGTAGGCGTGATAGGTCAAGTGTTCGCGTGATGGGATCATAAGTAGCGGCTTTCCTCCACTCGATGGACTGAGTATAATAAGCATACCATACAAACGTTCCTAAATCGTTCCCCGAGGTGTTATGTCCGAAGCGCTAACATTCCGACTCCTGGGCGGCTTGACCATCAGCCAGGCCGGTGAGCCGGTGCCCGGCTTCCACTCCCGCAAGGAGCAGGCGCTGCTCTGCTACCTAACCGTCACCGGCCGGCGCCATCGTCGCCCCTTCCTGGCCGGTCTCTTCTGGGGAGAGCTGCCCGAACGTAGGGCGCTGGCCAACCTGCGCCGCGCCCTCAGTCATCTGCGCGGCGTAGCCGGTGACCATCTGCTCATCACGCGCCAGACGGTGGCCTTCGACCGCGAGAGCGACTACTGGCTGGACGTGGAGGCGTTCGAGAGGCTAGTAAATTGGGAAGCCCGCAAACCAGCCGATGCGCAAGTTGTTAGATTGGCGGAAGCGGTGGAGCTCTACCGGGACGACTTCCTGGCCGGTTTCTACGTCAAGGGATGTCCCGCCTTCGAGGAGTGGGCGCTCGCCGAGCGGGAGCGGATGCGGCGGCTGGCGGTGGAGGCACTGCGCGCGCTGGTGGGGCTGCACCGGGAGCGCGGAGAATACCCGAAGGCCATTGCCTACGCCCGGCGCCTGCTGACGCTCGATCCTTGGCGGGAGGAGACGCACCGGGAGCTGATGCGCTTGCTGGCTTTGAGCGGACAGCGGAGCGCAGCCCTGGCCCAATACGAAGCCTGCCGCCGTCTGCTGGATGTGGAGCTGGGCCTGGAGCCCCTGGAAGAGACCCAAGCGCTGTACGAACGGCTGGTAAACTGGGAGACTGGCGGATTGGCGGACCGGACGCCGATTGACCAATCTGTCAACCTACCGGTCTACCAATTTACCAACCTGCCATTCACAGGCCGAGGCGAGGAGCACGCCGCGCTCGTGCGCTGGTGGGAGACCTCCCAGCACAACGCGGGCAAGCTGACGTTGGTCGAGGGGGAGGCCGGGGTGGGCAAGACTCGCCTGGTAGAAGAGGTGGCCCGCTACGCCAAAGCGGAGGGTGCGACTGTGCTGCGCGGGCGATGCTACGAGTTCGGCGGCGCCGTCCCGTACCAGCCCATCGCGGAAGCGCTACGCTCTCAGATAGCGAGAAGAGATAGAGATGAAAAGTCTCCATCCCAACTCTCTATCTCCCCGGTCTGGCTGTCGGAGCTCGCCCGCTTGCTGCCGGAGCTGAGGCAACGGCACACCGGCCTGCCGGAGCCGTTGCAGCCCTCTGGAGATGCCGCCCGCCAGCGTCTCTTCGAGGCCGTGGCCCGCTTCCTCAAGCAAGTGACAGGTAACACGCCTTCTACCTTGCCTCCTGCCTCCTGCATTTTGTTCCTCGATGACCTCCATTGGGCCGACCAGTCCACGCTGGATCTGTTGCACTACCTGGTGCGTCAGTTGAGCGAAGCGCCGGTGTGGATCGTGGGCACCTACCGGCCGGAGGAGGTGGACTTGAGCCATCGGCTGACTCGGCTGCGGCAAGGGTTAAGACGGGATCATCTGGTGAACTGTCTGGTTCTGAAGCCACTCAGCGCTGAGGTGGTGGAGGAGATCGCCCACTCGCTGGTCGGCGCGAGAGAGGGGGCGACCTTCGGCGACTTTCTCTACCGTGAGAGCGAGGGCAATGCCTTCATCCTGACCGAGGTGGTGAGCGACATGCAGGAGGAGGGCGTGCTGCGTCGAAGCGATGATACAGATGGCCTTTGGCAGTGGACCGGCCCGCCAACAGCAGAGATACTCCCCGTCGGAGTGCGGGATGTGATCCTTCAACGGGTGGGACGGTTGAGCTATGCGGCGCAGCGGCTGCTGTCGTTGGCGGCCGTCATCGGGAGGCAGTTCGACGCGCACTTCCTGCAGATCGCCGCCGGACGTGATGCAGAAACGGTGGAGGATAGCTTTAACGAGTGGCTGACCCGCCGCCTCGTGCAACCACGTCCATCCTCCATTCTCCATTCTCCATCCTCCATTCTCCA
>CAZDYW010000361.1:0-3357 GCA_964509655.1 uncultured Anaerolineales bacterium | reverse complement strand
GGGCGCATCTGGGTCGAGTCGGAGCCGGGCGAGGGCTCTACCTTTAAATTCACTATCCCCGCTTGATGGTGCAATTGTACTAAAGGATTAAAAGCTATGAACGAAAGCAGCCCAACAGGCGTAAATCACAATCGGCGGGGAATGGAGGACCAAGAACCCAAAACCCAGCAACAACGAAGCCACCTGGAGGAATTGGCGCAGCAACTGAAGGACGAACAGGCCAAACTGCGAACCGTCATCCAGAGCGCCCCAGTGGGCATCATAGTCACGGATGAGCAAGCACGCATCACCCTGACTAACCCGGCCGCCGATATAATATACGCTTATGCCATCCCCTATGGAGAGGACTTCGATAGTCATGCCGCCATGAATCTCCGTCATCCCGATGGCAGACCCTATGAAGCCCGTCATCTTCCCCTGACGCGGGCGGCGCTGGACGGCGAGACGCAGAAGAACCTGGAGATGATCATCATCCACCCCGATGGCGAGAAGCGCGATTTGCTGGTGGACACTACCCCGATCCGGAACAGCTCTGGGGAGATCACCGGTGCCATAGGCGTCTTTCGCGACATCACCGAACGGAAGCACATCGAGAAAGCAGCGATTCTTTACGCAGACCGACTAAAAACACTACACGAAATCGACAAGGTGATCTTGTCCGCACAATCGGCGGAGGAGATCGCCGAAATCGCCTTGCCCCGCCTACGGGCACTGGTGCCTTGCCGCAGAGCCAGCGTCGAGCTGTTCGACTTCGAGGCGGGGGAATCAATCACGCTGGCAGTCGATTTCAACGGAGCCACTAAGCTTAAAAAGGGACATCGCACGTCATTGGTCAAGACAGGCACCCTGGATAAGTTCCGAAGTGGACAAGTCCAGGTGATAGAGGACCTGCGCACGCTCTCGGCCTCATCGCTGGTCGATCCGCTGCAAGAGGAAGGCTTGCGCTCCTACGCCAGCGTACCTCTACGAGTGCACGACGAACTGATCGGCGCGTTAAATCTGGGGATGACGAAAAAAGGCCCCCTCACGTCCGAGCAGATGGACGTCATTCATGACATTGCCGATCAACTGGCAATCGGCATCCGGCAGGCTCAGTTGACGGAGGACGTCCGGCGCTACGCCGATGAATTGGAAATCATGGTGGAGGATCGCACGGCTGAGCTGAGGGCCAGCGAGGAACGCTTCCGGACACTCTTCGAGCAGAGCGCCATCGGTATAGCCATCGCCGACCTGGATGGATACATTATCGCCACTAACACGGCCTTGCAAGAGATGCTGGGGTACACCGAGGAGGAACTCCACGGGAAGACCAAGGCCGACATCACTCACCCCGACGATGTGAAGGTCAATTCGGAGTTGCACGATGAGTTGCTGCGCGGAGAGCGTGACGCCTACAAGGTGGAAAAGCGCTACATACGCAAGAACGGCGGAACTGTGTGGGTTCGGCTTGTCGCCTTCCTCGTGCATGGATCGAGCCAGGAACCTCAGTACGCCATCGGCATGGTGGAGAACATCACCCAACAGAAGAGGGCCCAGGCCGCGATGATCCAATCGGAGAAGCTCGCTATGACGGGGCAGTTGGCCGCATCTTTGGCCCACGAGGTCAACAATCCGTTGCAGACAGTCATCGGCTGCCTGGGACTGGCCCAGGAATCGCTGACCACGGACGAGAAAGATGAACTGGAGCAGTATATTGAAATCTCGCTTGAGGAATTGAGACGGGCGGCCCGCATTGTGGGCCGCTTGCGCGACCTGGGGCAACCGATCGATGACACAGACCCGGAGCCCACCGACGTCAATGAAGTGATCGACAGCGTGCTGAAACTGACCAGAAAGAAATTGAAGAATCGGCACATAAAGGTGATTCGAAAAACAGAGGATGATCTACCCAGAGCGAATCTGATGCCCGATCGGATACAACAGGTCTTCCTGAATCTTGTGCTCAACGCCATCGACGCCATGCCCAAAGGGGGACGGCTCCAAGTGAGCACGCGCTACGATAGTGGGTCGGATCAAGTACATGTCAGCTTCACCGACGATGGATCTGGCATACCGACCGATATATTGCCTCAGGTCTTCAATCCCTTCTTCAGCACTAAACCTGAAGGGATGGGCCTAGGTCTGTTCGTCAGCCGCAACATAGTGGAACAACATGGCGGGCGGATTAAGGTAAACAGCGAGGTAGGGGAAGGCTGCACTTTCGAGGTGCAGCTTCCGATTCAGGCCGCAGGGTCACAAATAAAGGGGGAGATAAAGACAAATGAAGGATAGCCTGCATACTCTAGTCGTGGACGATGAGAAGGGCATTCGCTTTTTCCTGCAGAAAGCGCTGGAGAAGGAGGGTCATATCGTGCATACGGCGGCTGATGGCGAGGAGGCGCTCGACCATTTGCGGGATACCCGATTCGATCTGATGATGCTGGACCTCAAGCTGGGCGGTCATGTGGACGGCCTGCGAGTTCTCGAAGCGGTGCGGTGGCGTTGGCCGGCGACGATCGTGATCATCCTGACCGCCCACGGCTCGCTGGAATCGGCCCAGGCCGCGATTGAGGAGGGTGTGGACGGCTATATCCTCAAACCGGTCGAGCCGGAGGAACTGCGAGAGGCCATCGAAGAAGCCCTAGAACGCCGAGAGCGGCTAATTGAATCCCACGCCGAAGCGGAAGTGGAGAAGAAACACTTGCAACGCGGCCCTTTCTTTATCGATCTGGGGAAACACATCGCCACCTTCAAGGGAAAGCAACTGGACCTGACCCACCGCGAGCTAAAGCTGTTGGCCCATCTGATGGAGAACAGTCAGCGTGTAGTGCCGCCGCCGGAAATGGTGCGCGTAGTGCGGGGCTATGACCCCCAGGACCTGAGGGAAGCGCGGAAGATAATCAAGTGGTACATCCACCGCTTACGACAGAAGGTGGAGCCCGATCCCTCCGAGCCGCGTTACATCGTCAACGTACGCGGCGTCGGATACCGCTTCGTGGATAGAGGCTTCGAGAGTGGTGAAAATGAAGAATAGGCCCAACGAAATTCTAACTCAACTAAACTTAATCCAACCCTAAACCTAACCGATCTCACCTACTGTTTCCTTCCTTACATGGTATAATGACCTCAAGGTGATACTTAGAACGACGAGTAAATAACTTACCCACTTGCTGTCTAGGAAGCCATCCTGAACATGTCGAAGGGCGTGTAGTGTCCCTGTAGAGTTTTGTTGGACTACTGTGCCCCACTTGTGCTGTCCTGCTCGCGCCGGATACGATTATCCAGCGGTCAAGGCGGGATCGTTCGACCGAGTTCACGTCGAGGTCTGGCGATCCCTTAATAGCAACACCACCCAAGGGGGACACTACCAATTGCAAA
>CAZDYW010000360.1:0-3378 GCA_964509655.1 uncultured Anaerolineales bacterium | reverse complement strand
AGCCCGATGCCCAGCCCCGGATACTCCTCCTCCGTGTGCAGCCGCTGGAAGACCTGGAAGACCCGCTCGGCCTGCTCCGGATCGATGCCGATGCCATTGTCCGCCACCGAGAAGATCCACTCTCCCTCTCCCCCGCGGGGAGAGGGTTGGGGTGAGGGGGAAACCGAAACATGTACCCTCGGTGTCACACCCTCACGCCGGAACTTGATCGCGTTGGCGATCAGGTTCTGGAAGACCTGGCCCAACTGTCCCCTGTCGGCCATCACAGTGGGTAGCGGGTCATGCGTGATCTCCACATCGTTCTCCTCGATGGTGCGCTGCAAGGCGTTCACCGTTCGCTTCAGGACTACCTCGCAATCGACCGGGGCCAGGGGCTCTCCCCGCGTCTCCACCCGCGAGAGATTCAGCAGCGCGCGGATCATCTCTTGCATGCGCTCGGCCCCATCGACGGCGTAGTCGATGAACTCCTTTCCCTTGGCATCAAGCTGATCGCTGTAACGATTATCCAGAAGCCGCAGGAAGCTGGAGACCATGCGCAGCGGCTCCCGCAGATCGTGGGAGATGACGTAACCGAACTGCTCCAGCTCCCGATTGCTGCGTTCCAGATCGGCGGCGTAGCGCTCGACCTTCTCCTCTGCCAGCCTCTGCTCTGTGACATCGCGGGCATTTATCACGATGCCCTTGATAGAGGGATGATCGAGGAGGTTGCTCCCCGTGATCTCAAGTATGCGCCACGATTTGTCACTGTGAGAGAAGCGGAACTCGGCGGAGAGCTCGGCATCGGGGTCCTCGACCAATCTCTCAAAAAATGCTTGAAATTGTGGGACATCATCGGGATGGACGAAATCCAGGGCGTTCTCGCCCGCCATATCCGCTTGCTCGTAACCCATCACGCGCTTACAGGAGTTGCTTACGTATTGTATGATCCCATCGGCTCTCAAGACAGCGATGATGTCCGATGAGTTCTGGACCAGAGAGCGGAAGCGATCCTCCCGCTCCCGCAGTGCCTCCAGGATTCTCCGGTGCTGGACCGCGTACCGGATGGAGCGCTCCAGGAGATAGGGGTTGATCTCACCCTTGATCAGGTAATCTGCCGCGCCGGCCTCCATCGCCCTGACGTCCACCCGATGATCGCCCAATCCTGTCAGCATGATGATCGGCGCCTCATAGCCATTGCTCAGTGCCTTGTGCAGCACATCCAGGCCGGTGTGTTTGCCGAGATAATAATCCAGCAGGCAGACGTCGTGTTGCCGGTTGTCGATAACATCCAGCGCCTCCTCATAAGTGGAGACCCAGTCCAGATCCAGATTCTCTTGCGTGATGTCGGAGAGCATGTCGCGGATGATGACGTAGTCATCCTCGTCATCGTCGATGAGCAAGATGCTCAGGTGACCGATGTCTATCGGCGATTTCCATTCGCTAACGTTCTCTTCTCCCCAGAACATTCTTTGCAGAAAGGGAAAGTATTTGGTCATAGGAGTTTCAGAAGCTTTCATAATTTAGCTCTCCTCATCAAAAGGTAACTGAACGATCTCAAGCCAGAATTTGCCCAGCGCTTTCATCACCTCTACCAGGGCCTCAAAGGTCACCGGTTTGGTGATGTAAGCGTTGACGCCCAGATTGTAGCTGCGCAGGATGTCCTCTTCCGCTTTCGAGGTGGTCAGGACCACGATCGGTATGCAGCGCAGCTTGGGATCGGCCTTGATTTCCTTGAGCGCCTCGCGCCCGTCTTTCCTGGGCATATTGAGATCGAGCAGGATCAAACCGGGACGCGGCGCGCTGCTTGGGGCCGCGTAGTCCCCCCGCCGATGCAGGTAATCCATCAGTTGCTCGCCGTCGTGCACGAAATGTAGATCGTTCGCCAGCCTGGCCTCCTCCAATGCCTCCTGGGCCAGAAAGCGATCATCAGGGTCATCCTCGGCCATCAGGATGGTGATCGGTTCTGCCTTCATATGCCGCCGGTTTCTCTTGCGTATAACTTTCATGATGCCTCTTTCAGGGGTTGCCTAACGGGCAAGGTGATGGTGAACGTGGTGCCCTGGTCCGGTTCGCTCTCTGCCATGATCTGCCCATTATGTCGCTCGGTTATCTTACGGCAGATGGCCATGCCCATGCCGGTGCCCTCGTATTCGCTTTGACTATGCAGGCGCTGGAACGGGGCGAAGACTTTCGCCATGTAATTTCTGTCGAAGCCAATGCCGTTATCCGCCACCTTGATTTGACAGGTGTTCACCTCGTCTTCCATGACCTCACCGTACACTTTTACCAGGGGCGGTTCGCCTTCCCGGTGGAACTTCAAGGCGTTGTCGACCAGGTTTTGCAGCAGGCGCCGCATTTGCACCGCGTCCGCGTCGATGGTGGGCAGGGCGCTCACCTCCACGCGCCCGCCTGTCTCCTCGATGCGCACTTGTAGATCGGCTATGACGTCCTCCATCACGGCGTTGAGATCGACGCGCTCGAAAGGCTTGGCCTTCGTCGTGACCCGTGAGTAGTTCAGCAGGTCATCGATTAGCTTCCGCATGCGCTGTCCTGCATTATTCATACGGTCCAGGTAGTCGAGTCCTCGGTCCCCTAGCTCCTCACCATACTTGGACTCCAGCCGCTCCCCAAAGGCCTGAATCTTGCGCAGCGGCGCTTGTAGGTCGTGCGATGCGATGTAGGCGAATTCCTCCAGCTCCGCGTTGGAGCGGGCCAGGGCCTCCTGCGCTCGTTTCCGCTTGATGATTTCCTGTTGCGCTTTCTTGTTCAGACGCTCCAGTTCGGCGTTTTTCCTCGCCAGCTCCCGTTGCATCGTGACTAACTCGTTGTTCAAGCGGGTGACTTCATCGTAGAGTGCGTTGTCTCGCTCTTTTCGGGCCGCTAGTCCACGCTCATCGGCGGCGGCGATGGCGCTCGATTGCTCCTTGAGCGCACTGCGCAGAGCGTTCGCCTGCTGATTGCTGATGCGCATCATCTCCTCGTAGAGGGCCATCACATCCTCGCTCGATTTGGCGCCGACGATGAGCATATTATCATCGGTCATAGCGCCGGCGATGTGCAGCGACATGGGGCTTCCATCGGTGATGATGTTGATCTCCCAGTCGAAGGCCGCTCCTTTCTTTCTGACCTCGACCGAGAAATTGAGCGCTTTCTGGAGACTGCCCCGGTCCACCAACGTGGTCCAGGGTTGCCCACGGCTGGCTTGTCCCGCAAGTTCTAAATCGTCGCAAAGCACTTTCAATAGGTTACCTTGGCTGTCACAGAGCAATGCGATACCGGCTTTCGATTTGCTCTCTTCCATCCTTCGCTCTCCTCTCATATGTTCTAAATGATGTTCCTGGCCGATAATGATTTTTGACCATCAAAATCGGTAATAGCATCCCCCACCCGCTTCCGCTG
>CAZDYW010000359.1:0-3379 GCA_964509655.1 uncultured Anaerolineales bacterium | reverse complement strand
CCTGCTGTTGCATCAGAATGGGCGTCTCGAAGCGCCGCTCTCTGGGCCGATACACAACCCGCTCGATGCCATCCTCTGTCACCCCCGATCACATCCAGCCCTCAAATGAGCCCTGCTCGGTCTGCACGATCTCCTTCCCGTGCTTGGTGGAGACGTAGCGGCGGACGGGCGTGAGCGTGAGTTGACGGTCCGATCCGGCGGCCCAGCGGGCCAGCGCCAGCAACTCCTCCAGGCCCAGCCGCATCGCCTCAGCCCGCTGAGGGCCGAAGCGGTAGGTCAGCAGGTACGGGTTCTCCGCGTCGAGATAGTGGAGTATGGCTTGCAGCGCCTCCACGAGAGCCGCTGGGGCGGGCTCCTGGGCCAGGGTCTGCAAGGGGCGGGTGGGTAGGTCCAAGTTGCTGGTGAAGATCTTGAGAATTGCCGGGCGATGGAGCAGCTCGGCCAGCGCCTCGGCGTGCTTGATGGTCAGCTCGTCCGGGACGACCGCAGGGTGACCGTCGGGCCTCTGGACCACTATCCACAGCTCGTACCGCTCTTCGGCGACGCGGGGCCTGCGGGCCGGGTCGTCGGGTGGGAGCAGCTCGCGGATTGCCTGCACGACATAGGCGGCGTATTCTTTCAGGTACTCCTTGCGGGGTCGCTCCTCGGGCAGGCGGGCGGCCGGTATCACGTCCCCGACCCGCATCGTCAGCCGCGGCCTCTCCAGCCGCAAGGCCGCTCCCAGCGCACCCGTTGTCCCCCCAAAGCCAATCGGCAGCACCGGCGCGCCGGCGCGGTAGCTGAGCCAGGCCACGCCGGTGTGAGCCTGCATCCGGCCCGCCTCCCAGATGCCGCCCTCGGGGAAGATGGCCACCACGCCGCCCTGGCGCAACACGTCCAAGGCCTTCACCAGCGCCGCGCGGTCGAACCGCCCGCGGTGGACGGGGATCATCCCGTAGAGGCTGGCCATCACCTGCGTGATCCTCTCGTGCGGGATGTCGGCCGCGCCCAGCAGCTCGATCTGCCAGGGGGTGTAGACGACGGCCAGCACGACCTCCATCGCCGCGCTGTGATTGCCAGCCACCAGTAGCGGGCCGCTCCGGGGGAAGTTCTTCCCACCTTCGAGCACGATCCGAAAGGCCAAGGGCAGCACCAGGCGTCCCAGGCCCCGCACCAGGGCGCGTGGCGCTTGTCGTCGAGGATAGGCGATGGCGTATTCGCGGTCGTCCTGGTGGTCATCCATCGTTTTGTAAGTCGCCAGCGGCTTTAGCGGCGGATAACGCCGCCCGCTTCCGCATTGTCTGGCGCAGCGCTTCGATGTCGCGCGGCACGAAGTAGCCCACGACCACGAGCAAGGCCGCGCTCGCCAGCCAGGTGCTCACGCAGATGGAAATGATGGCGGTGTGCAGTGACGTTCGCGTGGCGATGAGGCCGGCCAGCCACGGCGCCAGGGCCGCTCCGCCGTCCTCGACCAGCTTGCGCACCGCCTGGGCCGTGCTGCGCACCTCGGGCGGCGTTATGTCGGGTACGGTGGCCATCATGCTGGGTCCGTTCATCGGCATAAAGATGCCCGTGAGCCCCAGCAGGGCGGTGAACAGGACCTTCTTCTCGACCGGGACGCTCATGGTCAGCAGGAGCAGCACGGCTGCCGCCAGCGTGCCCAGGCCGCCGACGATGATGCGCCCGCGCCGGGTGCGTTTGAACAGCGCATCCCCCAGGTTGCCGCCCAGCAAGTAGCCGGCCGAGATGGTGGCGATGGCCACCAGCATGGCCGTCATCGCCTGCCCGGAGGTGTAGCCCCGCTCGTTCTCCAGGTAGCGGAAGAACCAGAAGACGAGCACGTACCAGGCGAAGATGCCGAAGAAGCCCTGGGCCATCAGCAGCGGCAGGCTGCGAATGCGCAGCAGCTTCCGTACGGCCGGCCAATCGATGCGGTAGGTTCCGATTTCGTCGAGGGTCGCCAGCTCGGGCTCGGCGCTGCCCCGCGGGCGGTCGCGCACGATGATCAGGATCAGGGCCGCGATGGCGATGCCGGCGCCGCCGGTGATGAAGAAGACTTTGCGCCAGCCGAGCGCTCCGCCTAGCGTGGTCGCCAACACGGTGCCCAGAATGAAGCCCAGCGGGCCCGACATCTGCATCGCGCCGTAGACCTTGCCGCGGGCCTGGGGGCCGAAGTAGTCGGCCAGCAGGCTGTAGAGGCCGGGGTAGCTGGAGTCGTCGATGCCGGTGCTGGAGCGCGTGATCATAAACACCGGATAGGTGGGCGCCAGTGCGTTCAGCCAGGTGGTCGAGCCCCAGATGAAGGAGGCCAACGCCAGCAATCGATCGCGGGCGTAGCGGTCATAGAGGTAGCCCCAGACCGGGTAGAGCAAGGCGGCGACGAGCAGGGCCAGACTGGAGACAGCCCCCATCTGGGCCTCGTTGATGCTAAAATCCGCCATAATGGAGGTGGTGAGGGGGCCGATGAGCAGCTTGTCGGCCTGGTGGAGCAACATAAAGAGGAAGAAGACGAACGCGATGAGCCAGCGATAGCGAGATGTCATACAGTCTCCAGCGTGTCTAAGGGATGAAAGAATGGGCTCCCCGTCGTCGAAGGGCACGTAGCCGACCAGGATGTCGGGGCGTTTCGCGGGGTAAAGCCTCAGCGAAAATCACCACACCCCAGGCATCAGCCGGTGCCGAACCCGCTCCGCGTACTCGGCGTACCCATCCAGATTGGCTTGCAGGAACTCGTCCTCCATCGCCGTTCGCCAGACGAAGAAGAAGGTCAGCCCCAGGGATGGCAGGATAGACAGCCACGATCCGAGCGCTATGCTGCTGGCCAAAAAGATCAGGGCAAATCCACAATAGCCCGGATGTCGGACGTACCGGTACGGCCCGCCCGTGACCACTCTCTGACCCCGATCATCCTGAACCCGCACCGCCTTCGCGAAGAAGCGATTCATCTGGATTGACCAGGTGATCAATCCAAATCCGATCACGGTCACGCCCAGGCCCACTAACTGAGCCCAGTTCGGCACGCTGTCAGACCAGTGGTAGCGTCCAACGTCCAGACCCGCGATGAGGAATGGGGCGATCACAACTGGCAACCCCAGAACTTGAAGCAAGCGACCGCTTTTCTCAGCTCCGAACCGTGACCGCTCGCGCATCAGATCGCGGTCCATTATGAGCCCGATGGTGGTCGTCGATCCCACCCAGATCAGCAAAGTCACCCAGAAGAACGGCAGATCCACCCGGCCCGCCGCGAGGAACAGGGTTCCTCCCAAAAGGACCGCCACCCACGCTGCTATTCCCAGTACGACCAAAGTTTTCTTCATCTCACCCTCCTGGATATAAGGTTATCGTAGAGCCCGGCGAAGTGGTCGCGCGTGATGCGCAGCGTCTTCAGCACGCCCTCGCG
>CAZDYW010000358.1:0-3383 GCA_964509655.1 uncultured Anaerolineales bacterium | reverse complement strand
CTTAGTGCACAAGCACCAATCGGCCGAGTAGCGGTCTCTCAACTATCCTTCCGAGTCAACGTCCCCGGCCCCCATATAGCGACGACCACAACAACCGCCAGGATAGCGATTATGAAGTTATATACTTCAGCCCGCTGGGATAAAGCGAACATTTCACCAAAGGCATTTCCCACAAAATGGAACAAAATCGCGGATAAAGTGCTCCGACCAGTGTTATTATAAATCCATGTGTAAAGAACCGCTTCAATCACGATGGTGAAAGAGTAGAACCAGAACCGTTGCGTGCCCAGTCCAACCTGCTCGGCCTGCCATGTCCCTTCAATGAAGAACAGCGGCACATGCCACAAAGACCATACAACTCCCACCGCCAAACTGGCCGCCAAGGCGCTCCGGCGAGCTTGCAAGCCATCCAGTGCATACCCACGCCAACCTGGTTCTTCCGGTACGGGCCCGAAAAGGAGCCAAAAGAAAAGCGTCGGGAGAATTAACATTGGCTGCTCTGTAAAGCGACCTATGGTCTCCGGTGCGATTCCGTGTCCGCCTAGCAGAACATCGATCAACGCAGCCAGGCCCGATTTGACCGGTGTGTAAAGGAAGATCACCACATACCATCCCAAACTTATGCGCCGGAAGTCAATAAGGCGCCTCCAGAAATCATGCCGGAAATGCTGATCATGTTTCAAATAGGCCAGGCCAACCGCAACCACCACTGGCATGATCCCACCCAGGTAACGGAGTGTGGTGAGACCCCAACCGGGGATGGATTCACCCACCACAGCTGCCAGGAACTCGAAGGACCAAGTAAGAGCCAATGTTAGACCCAGAAATAGCCAGGGACGAGCTTCAGTAGAAAACTGCAACGATCTGTTCTGCGTTTCCATTTTCGAGGTGATACTTCCTCCTGTGAGTTATATCCCATAGACGAAGATGTGTTTAGGGTGTGAGCCTCATACGAGCCAGCGCCCTCTTTGCCTAGTCGCTAATTTGTAGAAGATCGGGCTCCTACGCATGCAGCTTTGAACTCAATCTAACCATTGTACCTTAATCTCGGCATCACACAATCACCATCGGGGAAGCGTTTCAAAGCCTTTTTGGCAAGTGCTATTTTTATACCCTGATGCGTTCAACTTTAAAAAGTGTATCTACTCAATCGTTCAAGCCAGGCTTCGGCGTGAGTTCAGCCGAACGCTCAGTCGAATGGTGTGTCACCTGGCGCCCTTTGAACAGCATCTTGTCCAAAAATGGCTTGCTCCATTCAAAAGTCAGGCGTTACGAACCCCCTCTGAGCGGGTGAGTAGTAGTTACACGGAAACCATTATAATCGGAGGTTCTATGACTAGATATCGCGTTGTCGACGTAGACTGCCAGTGTGGCCGACACTTGTTCGAATATGCCAAAGGTGGACGGGGGAGGCTGATCAAGTGCTTCTTGGATCAGATCCGCAGGGATGAGCTGGGTGTGATAGATGCACCGCTGGGCGCCCGCCCCATATGCCCCGACTGTGGTAACGAGGTGGGCATGGTGCGCATGATCCGAGGCCGCCCGGCCCTCAAACTCAATCAAGGCACAGTGCAGAAAGTGACGACTTAGAATACGTCTCAGTAAGCCGATCTTAGGAGGATGATAACCTTCCAAAAATCGACACCAGTATCCAGCAACCTACCCGTCATTATCGCGAGCAGGCAATTTTTAGAGCAAATGGTATAATCCTTTTTCGTATTCGTTTGATCTCTACTGTGCAATGCACTCACCAACAAAGCGAATCGAATCGCTCTACGTCAAGCGCTGACACGTCCTGCTGCAAGCCTTACCACCTGTGTCCCATATGAATTACTTGGCCCCACACCAAGGGAATGGAGAGAAGAAGAGATGCATTCCGCTAAAAGAGTTCTGATTGTGGAGAATGATTTTCTAGTCGGGGAAAAGCTGCGCGGCATGTTGGAGGATGAAGGCCACAGCGTGATCGGTGACACTGCCAGCGGCAAGCAAGCCATACAGATGGCGGCCGAGCTGAGGCCCGATATAGTGATTATGGACATCGGTTTGTTGGAGATGGATGGCCTCACGGCGGCCCGACACATCATGGCCCAAAGCCCAACACCGCTCGTGGCCCTGACGGCCCACGAAAACCCTGACCTGGTCGCCGAGGCTAGTGAATCGGGCATTGGCTACTATCTCGTAAAACCGGTTAGCCGTCGCGAGTTGGCACGTGCCATTCAGATCGCCACGGCCCGCTTCGAAGATCTGATGGAGCTTCGTCGCTTGAACGAAGATTTGCAGAACGAAATCGCCGAGCGCAAGCGAGCGGAAGAGGCACTCCGGAAAAGCGAAGCTTGGTTAAGCAAATCACAGGCGATTGCTCACGTCGGCAGTTGGGAATTAGACGTGGTCGCCAACCGGCTGACTTGGTCAGATGAAGTGTATTGCATCTTCGGGTTCCGTCATCAGGAATTCGACGCCACATACGAGGCATTTCTCGATGCGGTACATCCGGACGACCGCGCCGCCGTGGACGCTGCATATACCGATTCCTTGCGCGAGGGACGAGAATCCTACGAGATTGATCATCGCATTGTCCGTCAGGATAGCGGTGAGATCCGCTTTGTCCACGAAAAATGTGAGCACATAAAGGACAACGCGGGCCGAGTCGTCCGCTCCATCGGCATTGTTCAAGACATCACCGAGCGCAAGCGAGCAGGGGAGCAGCTAGAACATTATGCCGCCGAACTGGAGCGCAGCAACCGAGAACTGGAGCAGTTCGCCTACGTCATCTCCCACGATCTGCGGGAGCCAGCACGAGTGGTGAAGAGCTACCTGGAACTGCTGGCGAGCCATTACCGGGATGAATTGGATGAGAAAGCGGATATGTACATCGACTACGCCGTGGACGGCGCCCAACGAATGCAGGCGATGATCAACGGCATGCTAGACCTCTCGCGGGTAGAAACGCGAGGTAAGGACCCCGCCCGGACCGATGCCCAGGAAGTTTTGGAGCGCACGCTGAAATCGCTGAACAAGGTCATTGAAGAAAGCGGCGCAGAGGTGACACACGATCCATTACCCAAAGTGATGGCGGACGAGGCTCAGTTGAGTCAGGTCTTCCAGAACCTGATCACCAACGGGATCAAGTTCCGACGCGATGATGTGCCGCCGCGGGTGCACGTCTCGGCGGAGCATAAAGGCAACGAATGGATTTTCTCGGTCGCGGACAATGGTATCGGTATCGATCCTGAATATACCGACCGTATCTTCCAGATCTTCCAGCGACTGCACACACGGGAGGAATATCCCGGCACAGGCATCGGGCTGGCGATATGCAAGCGCGTCGTGGAGCGACACGGCGGAAGCATCTGGGTTGACTCGGAACCAGACAGGGGCTCGAC
>CAZDYW010000357.1:0-3385 GCA_964509655.1 uncultured Anaerolineales bacterium | reverse complement strand
CGGGGCGACGAGCCCGCCGATCTGGTGCTGCGCAACGGGCGCGTGATCAATGTCTTCACCGGCGAAATCATCGAGGCCGACATAGCCATCGCGGGCGATACCATCGTCGGCTTAGGATTAGATTATGACGCAAAAGAGGAGATCGACCTGGGCGGGCGCTACGTCTGCCCCGGCTTGATCGACTCCCACGTACACGTCGAATCGTCGATGGTTACCCCGCCCCATTTCGCCCGCGCAGTCGTGCCGCGCGGCACAACCACCGTGGTCACCGACCCTCACGAAATCGCCAACGTCGCCGGGGCCGAGGGCATCCGCTACATGCTCTCCGTCTCCGAGGGGCTGCCGCTGACCGTTTACGTCAACCTGCCCTCGTGCGTGCCCGCCACTCACATGGGCACCGCCGGCGCTGAACTGAACGCCGACGACCTGGCCGCCTTGGCCGATCTCCCGCGCGTGCTGGGCCTGGCCGAGTTCATGAACGTGCCCGGCCTGGTGCTGGGCGATCCGGCGGCGCTGGCCAAGATCAAGGCCTTCGCGGGGCGCGTCATCGACGGCCACTCGCCCGACCTGAGCGGGGAATGGTTGCAAGCCTACATCGGCGCCGGCCCCGGCTCCGACCACGAATGCACCACCGCAGAGGAGATGACGGAGAAGCTGCGGCTGGGGATGTACGTCTTCCTCCGCGAGGCCACCGGCGCCAAGAACCTGCGCGATCTGGTGCCCGCCGTCACGCCGGAAAACAGCCGCCGCTGCGCCCTTTGCACCGACGACCGCCACCCCGCCGATCTGCTCGACGAGGGCCACATCGATTACCTGATCAGGCTGGCAATCGAGGAGGGCCTTGACCCCGTGACCGCCATCCGCATGGCGACGCTCAACGGGGCCGAGTGGTTCCGTCTGCGCGACCGGGGCGCCATCGCGCCGGGCAAACGGGCCGACCTGGTGGCCTTCTCCGATCTGCAAGACTTCCGCGCGGAGATGGTCTTCGCGGGCGGTCAGTTGGTGGCCCAGGACGGCGAGCCGGTCGGCGAATGGGCTGCTCCTGTAGGTGAAAAGGCTTCACCTATTGATACACCGGCGGTGCGCGGCACAGTCAACGTTGATTGGGACGCACTGAGCTTCACCGTCTCCGCCGAGGGCCCTCAGCTTGAGAAAAAAATTCGCGTGATCGGCCTGGTGCCCAATCAATTGGTGACCGAGCACCTGGTGGAGCCAGCGACGATAGTGGGGGGTGAGGCGGTCGCCGACGTGGAGCGCGACATCCTCAAGTTGGCCGTGATCGAGCGCCATCTGGGCACGGGCAACGTGGGACTGGGCTTCGTGCGCGGGCTGGGGCTGGAGCGCGGCGCGTTGGCCGGGAGCGTTGGCCACGATGCGCACAACTTGATCGTCGCCGGCTGTGATGACCAATCGATGATGACCGCCGCCCGCGCCGTTGGCGATCTGGGAGGCGGATTGGTGGCCGCCGTTGGCGAGGAAGTGCTGGCCGAAGTCCCGCTGCCTATCGGGGGGCTGATGTCGGATCAATCGCTGGCGACCGTGCGCCAGCAGATGGACGCGCTGGTGAGTGCCGCGCACGAACTCGGCTCCGAGCTGCATGATCCGCTGATGACGCTGGGCTTCCTTGCGCTGGAAGTGATCCCCGCGCTGAAGCTGACCGATCAGGGCCTGGTGGACGTGGAGGCGTTCGACTTCGTGCCGCTGTTTGTAACAGATGAGGAAGCAGACTCATGAGGAATTAGTGGGAAAAGCGGGTTCTTGACCGATGACAGAAAGCGAAGCATTATCGGCGGTTTCATATTTCACCGGATTGGGCGACGAGGCGATGGCGGCCGTCGTCAGAGCCGCCGTCCGAAGAAAGTATGAGGCCGACCAAGTTGTCTTCCTGGAAGGCCACCCTTGCGCAGGGCTCTACGTCGTCGAGGCCGGATGGCTCAAATCGGTCAAGAGCTCGGCCGAGGGGCGCGAGCAAGTGCTGCGCTTCGTTGGGCCGGGCGAAGTTTTCAACGAAGTCGGGGTCTTCGCCGATACCTGCAACCCGGCCACCATCGTCGCCCTGGAGCCAGCGCTGGTGTGGATCATCCCCCGTGATACCATGCTGCTCTTGCTCGACGAGTACCCTCGACTGTCACGGAGTGTGGTGCAGAACTTGGCCGGGCGAGTGTTCCATCTCGTATCGTTGGTAGAAGATCTCTCGCTGCGGACGGTGGAGGCGCGGCTGGCGCGACACCTGATGGAACGTTCGGAGGCGGGAGCGATGCAGCGCCAGCCCTGGGCCACGCAGGCCGAGTTGGCCGCGCGGCTCGGCACCGTGCTGGACGTGCTCAACCGCGCGCTGCACAGCCTGGCCGATGAGGGGCTCATCCAGGTGGAACGGCACCAGATACAGATACTCGACCGGAAGGGGCTGGAGGCAAAGGCGATGCCGGGAAGATAAATCGCGTCCCAATTCGACAAAAGTCGAAGACACATAAACGCTCAGGTGGTAAAGTATTATTGTAAACAGATGTAAACAGAACCTGAGCGTTTTTGCTTTTCAGAGGAGGTATCTCAGTGCCCAACCAAATGACGTTGAACCCTTTGATCCTGGTCAAGTTCGTTCTGTGGATCGCGACGGTCGCAGTCGCCACGTTGCTCCTGCGCCGCCACAAGATGACTTCGAAAACTCGGCTTGCCTTTCTCGTCGGCGGCGTGTTGCTCTTCGGATTCGTCTTTGGGCTTCTCATCCCCAACGGGATGAATCCCAACCCGGTCGCCTCGCTGCGCACATTGCTCACCAACGTACTGGTACGTGGCCAATTCGTGTTGCCCATCGCCGCGATGCTGGTCATCCTGCTGCTGACCGTCTTCGTCTCCAACAAATCGATCTGCGGCTGGGGCTGTCAATTGGGGCTGCTGCAAGACCTGCTCCATCGCGTACCGCTGCCCAAGTGGAAGCCCCCGTTCTGGCTCTCCAACGGCGTGCGCATCCTGGCCTTCTTGGGGTTGGTGGGCGGGCTCATCGCGGCGGGGCTGGATTGGATCGGCTTGATCGATCCCTTCCAGATATTCTCCTTCAGTCTCACTTGGGCGATCGGTCTCTTCTCCGCTGTCGTGCTCATCGCCAGTATGTTCATTTACCGGCCCTGGTGCCAGTTCCTCTGCCCCTTCGGCCTGGTGGGATGGCTGGTGGAGCAATTGAGTTTGATGCGCCCGCGCATCGACCGGGAGGCGTGTAAGGAATGCCAGTTGTGTGTTGAAGCTTGCCCCACCCAGGCAATGCGGGATTACTACGATGGCAAAGCGTTTCACGCCGATTGCTTCGCCTGCGGTGCCTGCATCGAGGCTTGTCCACAGGAAGATGCGCTTGGCTGGCTTGCAAGGACGTGATAGAATTAGGGCCTAA
>CAZDYW010000356.1:0-3401 GCA_964509655.1 uncultured Anaerolineales bacterium | reverse complement strand
AGGTCTGGCGATCCCTGGCGAGCGTAAACTGACGGATGATTTCCGCCGTGGTGTACTACAGTGGTTGAGCTAGGTAGGTTCGCAGGAGGTGTACGGGTTCAATGTTCAAACAAGCATGGCATTTTCTGGCCCGCGTCGACGTGGCCGCCGCTTTCCTTTTCCTCGTACTTATCCTCGCCGCGCTGGGCTCTTGCTTCCCCCAGCTTCCCGCCACCATCGCCGCCGACGCCGAGCGCCTGGCAGCTTGGGAGAACGAGGTAGAGACGAGGTATGGCTCGCTGACCCCCTTCCTAAAAGCAATTGACGCCTTTCAGTGGTTCAGATCGCCCACTTTTCGGCTCTCGGCGGCGCTTATGGCGCTTTCTACCCTCGCATGCACTCTCAACCGCTGGCGCAGGGTGTGGAGAACGGCTCTTCATCGGCCCGTGCAACGCTCCGATAAGTTTTTCGATAACGCGCCCCACACCGCCGAACTGAGCCGCGCGGCGGAGGATGACTGGACCGATGGCGTGCGCGACGCCCTGAAGCAGCGCGGCTTCCGCGTGTGCTCCGAGTCGGGCGGAGGGGTCACTCATCTTCGCGGCGACCGCTATGGATGGGCCCACGTGGCGACGCTGATCACCCACCTGGCGGCACTGCTCCTTCTGGCGGGCGTGGCGCTGAGCGGCGCAGCTAGCTGGCGCGAGGAGATCGAGGTGGCGCCGGACGAGACGGTCAACATTGGGCACGGGACCGGCCTGGCAGTGCGCAGCGAGAACTTCACGATGAGCCATTACGCCGATGGCAGCGTGGCGGGGTATGAGGCGGACGTCGCTGTCCTTGATGAATTAGAAGAGGATACCGCGCAGGGAAGTATCCGGCTCAACCAACCGCTGATCTACGAGAACGTGGGGCTCTATTTGCAGAGCTACGCGGAGGCGGGAAACGATTATCGGCTCACCCTGCTGGCCGTGCACGATCCCGGCTTCGTGCCCGTCATCCTGGCCGCGACCTTGATGTTTCTGGGGCTGACCGTGAGCTTCAATTTTCCGCCCTGCTGCGTTCACGCGCGAATCGAGCCCGATGGGATGCTGCATCTCGCCGGACGCTCGACCCGACGGGCCTGGGATTTTGAGCGCGAGTTCGCGGCGTTGGTGGAGGAGGTCAGCGCTTCGAGATGAAAATACTCACGCTGACCTATGCCCTGCTCTGGCTGGCGCTGGTAGCTTACGCCGTCCACATGGCTCGTGGAGGACGATGGATTGGACGCGCAGCGACGGGACTGGCGGCGCTAGCCTGGGCCTTGCTGACGGCGGCGCTGGCCCGGCGCGGGCTGAGGGCCGGGCACTGGCCGTTGACCAACCGCTACGAGTTCGCGCTCTGCTTCGTCTGGGCCATCTTGAGCGTCTATCTGCTGCTGGAGGCCAGTTGGCGTCGGCGGCATGCGGGAACCTTCGCGCTGGCAGTGGCGCTACTGATGGCGACCTACGCCGTCACGCGGCCCGCCTCTATGCGAGTGACCGCGCCCCTCCCGCCGGTGCTGCGCTCGGTCTGGCTACAGATACACGTACTGACAGCCGTCATCGCATACGGCGCGTTTGGCGTGGCGGCCGGTCTGGGGCTGATGCAATTAACAAGAAACCAGGTTATGCCGCTTCGCTTACGCAAAAACCAGGTTTCCGAAGTTTCTGAAAAGAAAACCGAGCAGGCAATCGAGCGAGTGATAGCGTTGGGCTTCCCGTGGCTCACGCTCTCGATCCTCACCGGCGCCATCTGGGCCCAGAGAGCCTGGGGCCGTTACTGGGGCTGGGACCCCAAGGAAATCTGGGCGCTGGTGAGCTGGCTGTGGTATCTTATGCTTCTGCACCTGCGCCCCCGTCGGCGGCGCACTGTGCTGACCGTGGTTGGCTTTGGAGTGGTAATCTTCACTCTCATCGGCCTCCCGTCGCTGGTACGAGCAGTGCGGCTGGAGACCTTGCACGGTTTCTGAGGTAAGTATTTCCCCCTCACCCCAACCCTCTCCCCCTGGGGGAGAGGGAGCTGAGTCCCCTCTCTATCCCAGGGAGAGGGCTAGGGTGAGGGTAAAATCGGCTGAGTAGATGGAGCGGTAAACGTATGAGCATCTCACGAAGAAAATTCTTGCTCAGAGGAGGCGCCCTGATCGCTTGCGGCGTGGGCGCGGCGGCTGGCCTCTCAGGCAACCGCTGGTGGGAGCGCCCGCCGATGGGCGATGAGCAACCGGCACCGGTCGAGCCGCCCACCCCCTGGTCGATTGAGGCGCGTTATTACGCCTCCTACTCCAGCAAGGGTGCCCTGGACTGCACGTCATGCCACGGCGAGACGGAGGAGCCGCTGCCCGTCTCCTACTGTCACGTCCCGCACACCGGCTCCTACGTCCAGTGCATGCTCTGCCCCCGCGAGTGCGTCATCGCCGAAGGCGAGCGCGGAGAATGCCGGGTGCGCGAGAATCGGAACGGGCGGCTCTACTCGATGGTCTACGGCAACCCCTGCGCCGTTCATATCGACCCCATCGAGAAGAAACCGCTCTATCACTTCCTCCCCACCGCCGCCGCCTTCTCCCTGGCAACCGCTGGCTGCAACCTGCGCTGCAAATACTGCCAGAACTGGTCCATCTCACAGGTGCCGCCGGAAGAGACGCGCAACGCCGACCTCCCGCCAGAAGCGGTAGTCCACTACGCGCGGGAAAATAACGCCCCGGTGATCGCCTACACCTACTCGGAGCCGATCATCTTCTACGAGTACATGCTCGATACGGCGCGGCTGGCGCGGGAGGCGGGGCTGCGAAACGTCGTCATCTCCGCCGGTTTCATCAACCAGGAGCCTCTGCGCGAGCTCTGCCAGACGGTCGACGCGATCAAGATCGACCTGAAGGGGTATGACGAGAGTTTCTACCGCCAGGTGTGCGAGGGCGAGCTGGAGCCTGTGCTGAGGACGATAGAGACCATCCACCAAAGCGGTACCCACCTGGAGATCGTCAACCTGGTGGTGCCGACCCTCAACGACGAGCTGGATCAATTGCGGGCACTGGCCCACTGGGTGGCGCACGATCTGAGCCCCGACGTGCCGCTTCACTTCAGCCGCTTCTATCCCCAGTACAAGCTGAATAATTTACCGCCGACGCCGGTGGAACGCCTCACCGAGGCGCGGGAAATCTCGCTGGATGAGGGCGTGCGCTTCGTCTACGTGGGCAACGTCCCAGGCCATCCCGGCAATCACACCTACTGTCCAGCCTGCGGCGCGGTGCTGATCGAGCGGGCGGGGTTCAGCGTGAAGGGCTATCACATCCAGGATGGCGAGTGCGAGTTCTGTGGAGCGCTCGTCCCGGGCGTATGGTGGCCCAGCGAGCCCGAAGGCCCCGACTGGGACGTGCGCCCCGGCCCGGCGGATCAATGAATGGGAGA
>CAZDYW010000355.1:0-3405 GCA_964509655.1 uncultured Anaerolineales bacterium | reverse complement strand
CGGTCTGAGGGGATGCTTCTGTAAACCTGTCAGGTCTACCGAAGGCGAAATCTGTTGCCTTGAAGCCGGTTTCACAGTATAATTTGCCCACTATGCAAATCACTTGGTATGGACAGACGTGCTTCCGATTGCAGGGACGCGACCCGATAGCGATTATCACCGACCCTTATCCCCCCGAAATTGGACTTGATCTCCCCCCCATCAGCGCCAACATCGTCACCGTGAGCTACAACGACCCGCAGTGCAGCTATCTGAAAGCAGTACGCGGGCGGTTCAGGTTGCTCGACGGGCCTGGCGAGTATGAGATCAGCGGGGTCTTCGTCACCGGTATCTACACCTTCGCCGACGGGAAGAAGGGCACGCTGCGCGGGCTGAACACCATCTTCACCTTCGAGTTCGACGGCCTGACCGTGTGTCACCTGGGCCGGCTGGGACACGTGCCCTCCCGGTCACAGGTGGAGGATCTGGGCCCGGTGGACGTTCTGCTGACGCCCGTGGGTGGCGGCGGCAGCCTCACGCCGGCGCAAGCCTCGGAGGTGATCGGCCTGCTCGAGCCCAGCATTGTGATCCCGATGCGCTACAAGACGCCCGGGCTGAAGGTCAAGTTGGGGCCGCTGGCTCCTTTCCTCAAGGAGATGGGGCTGGAGAAATCGAACGGGGAGGGGCAGTTCGAGGTCCGCTCGTCCGATCTATCGGAGGAGACGCGCATTGTGGTTTTGGAACCTGAGACATAATGGAGGATATTGTGCGAAAGATTACGCTTGTTGCGATTTCCATCGCCGTGCTGCTGTCCCTGGTCTCCTGCCAGCAGAATGAGGGCGAAGAGGTGGCCGTGAAGGACCTGGTGGAATCCGGGAAGGCTCACATGGAGGCGGGCGAGTATGAGGAGGCGGTCACCGCGCTGGAGGAGGCCTCGGAGACGCAGCCTGATGATGAGGACGCCCACTTTTTCCTGGGGCAAGCCTACAATCAGAGCGGCGATTACCTGAAGGCGGCCGACGAGTTCCGCAAGGTGCTGGAGATCGATCCCCAGAGCGCCGCAGCACACCATAACCTGGGCGTGACCTACTTCCAGTTGCAGGACCTGCAGAACGCCATCGCCGAGTTCCAGGCCGCGCTGGAGATAGACCCGGACGATCCGGATACGCATTACCAGTTGGGCGCCGCCTACCTGGTGCTGGCGCTTCCGGCCAGCGGTGGGGCGCCGGACCCGGAGTTCCTGGAGAAAGCGACGGCCCAGTTCGAGCGGGCGCTGGAGCTGCGGGAGGATATGCCGGAGGCCCTCATCGGGCTGGGGAACGTGCGCATTCAGGAGGGGAATTACGAAGCCGCGGTTGAGCTCTTGCAGCAGGCCATCGATTTGACCACGGGGCTTTCGCCCCAGGCCTACTACGCGCTGGGGGAGGCTTACGCCAAGAGCGGCGACGTGGATCAGGCCTGCGAGACCTATCAGAGTTTCTTGAATCTCAATCCGCCGCAGGAATGGCAAGCGCGGGCCAAGCAGACTATGTCCGCGTTGGGATGTGAGTAGGATCACGGGTTATAAATGTTTAAGCTTTTGATGACTTGGGACATTCGAAGTGGACTCGAGGATGAGTATTTCGAGTTCGTCATGGAGAAATTCGGGCCTGCTATGATGGACCTGGGGATTCGGCCCACCGATGCCTGGTACACGGCCTATGGTAGCGGCCCCCAGGTTTTGGCCGGTGGGATAGCGGATGATCTGGACAGCCTGCGCTGGGCGCTTTCCTCCGAGGAGTGGCACGAGATGAAGGATGAGTTGCTCAACTATGTGCGGGATTACGATCAGAAGATCGTCCACGCCACCGGCAAGTTTCAGTTGTAGCGCTTCAGGTCAAAGCGGCGGCCATCCCGCCCAGGTACTCCACGGCACGCTCGGCCTCTTCCGACCAGTTGGCCGCGTTGAGGCGGATGAAATTGCGGTACTGCTGGCTCGCCGAGAAGAGATAGCCGGGCGTGATGGCGATCCCGGATTTCAGGGCTATTCTGTATAACTCCAGCGAATCCACTGTCTCCGGCAATTGGACCCATAACACAAACCCGCCCCTGGGGCGGGTTAATTTTGTCCCCTCGGGGAAGAAGCGGCGCACCGCCTGGGACATAGAGGCCACGTAGCGGGCGTAGGTGCGGCGGATGCGGCGCACGTAGGGGGCGTAGCTGCCGTTGGCCATAAACTCGGCGATGGCATACTCGGAAAGGGTCGGGGCGGCCAGCGTGGAAGTGTACTTGAGCCACTCTATCGTCTCCCGGAAACGGCCCGGCGCCACCCAGCCCACGCGGTATCCGGGGCAGAGGTGCTTGGAGAAGGAGGAGCAGAGCAACACCAGCCCCTCCTCGTCGTAGGCCTTGGCGACCTGAGGGCGCTGCTCGTCGAAATAAACCTCGCCGAAGATGTCATTTTCGATCAAGGGAATCTGGTGCTCGCTCAGCAACTCCACCAACGCCCGCTTGTTCTGATCCGGAATACGGCTGCCCAGCGGATTGTTGAAGTTGGAGATGACCACACAGGCGCTGATGGGGTTGTGCTCTACGGCGAAGCGCAGCGCGTCCAAGCTGATGCCGTCACGGGGATGGGTCGGGATTTCCAGAGCCTGGAGCTTCAGGAATTCCAGACATTGGAGCGTGTCGAAGCAGATGGGCGACTCGATGGCCACCGTATCACCCGGCTCGCAGACCGCACGCAGGGAGAGGCTGACCGCCTCCGAGCACCCGGAGGTTATCACGATGTCGTCGGGCGCCAGACTGCACCCCGAGGCGAAGGCCCGCCGCGCGATCTGCAACCGTAGCTTGGTACATCCGGGCGCGTAGTCGTAGAGCCCGCTGGCATCCCCCATGCGGCGTGCCACCGATGCCAGGGTGCGATTCAGCTCCTCCGTCGCCGAGAGGGAGGGGTTGGGGTGGGCGGCGCCGAGTTGGACCAGGTTGGGATTGTGAGCATCGGTCAGCACCACCCGCGTCACCAGTTCGCGCACGCTGACCGTCGTGGGGTCGGGCTCCGGCGAGGAGATTTCGGGCTCCGGCAGATCGTAGGGCAGATCGGTGCGCACGTAGAAGCCGGAGCGGGGGCGGGCCAAAATCAGCCCCTTCGCCTCCAGCAAGTAGTAGGCCTGGAGCACGGTCGTGACGCTGACATCTCTCTGGCGGCTCATCTCGCGCACGGATGGAATACAGTCGCCCGGTTGGTAGGTGCCGGATTCGATCAAGTGCGCGATGTCGTCCGCGATCCGCTCATACTTGTAGCGCTGTCCCTCACCCATACAATTCATTATAATGCCAAGCGGCGAACATAACAAGATACAGTTGGTAGAGGAAAGCGTGCAAACTGTTATGGTCATAATCGGCTGTTTCTGTCCCTGTTATTTCTTTTCGGCGAGGGATATAATA
>CAZDYW010000354.1:0-3416 GCA_964509655.1 uncultured Anaerolineales bacterium | reverse complement strand
ATTGGTCATAGGTCATCAGCTCTATCTCCCGCTCGTGATGAGAAACAACGGCTAACGACCCCCACCTGCCAGGAATTGTCCGACATCCTTACAATGCCGATGCCTTCATCAAGAGGGTACACAGCCTCTCCCATCCTCCAGACGAGATGGAGGTCACCTTCGGCATCAAAGCCACCGGCGAGCGCGGATAAAAGACATCCGTTGGCAGTTTCGCAGTCGCCAGTGATTAAAGTGTTGATGGTGCCTCGCTTCCTTTTGCCGGTACGACTTGGCGTGCAGTCGCCACTCCTTGGGAGGAACAAATGAACAAACTTACTGAAAATATCCCCAAACTGACCGAAGCTGACATCCGCGGCTGGACCGATCCGCGATCCTTCGAGCGCGGACAGCGATACTACCTAACGGGTCACATCATCAACCCGCGCCGTGAAGGAAGCACGCTCAAAGCCCGTTGCACAGGCTCCCGTCCAAAGCCTTACCACTTGGAGATCACCCTGGACCGAGGGGGCATCGTCAAAGGGTCCTGCTCCTGTCCGGTGGGCGCCGGTGGTCACTGCAAGCATGCGGTCGCCCTGCTCCTCACCTGGCTCTACAAGCCCGAAACCTTCACAACGGTGAAGGAACTGGAGACCGCTCTGAGCCAGCGCAGCAAGGGCGAACTGATCACCCTCATCCGCCGCATGCTGGACCGCTACCCCGAACTGGAGACATTGCTGGAGCTACCGATAGTTGGTGAGACGAGTGAACCGCCACCGGTGGATGCGGAGGCTATTAGACGCCAGGCCCACAGCGCCTTTGCCGGGATTGGTTACGATGATTGGGGCGCTACCTATGGCATCGCCCAGCAACTCCTGGAGTTGGTGGAAATCGGCGATGATTATCTGGAAATCGGACGTTGGCGTGACGCGGGCATCATCTATCAGGCCGTGATGGCGGAGACGCTGGAGAACTATGGAGTGGTGCAGGACGAGTCGGGATACCTGAATGAAGTCGCCAACCGCTGCGTCGACGGATTGGAGGCCTGCTTGATCGCGACCGAGGATGCCTTTCGGCGCGAGATGCTCCTGAAGGCCCTTTTTGAAGTCTACCGCTGGGACGTTGATTTCGGCGGCATCGATATGGGCTACAAGGCTCCCGGCATCATCCTGGAATTGACCACGCAAGAGGAAAAGCAAATGATCGCCGAGTGGGTGCGGAGTGTTTTGCCGCCGGTGGAGTCCTGGAAGCTCCGGACCTATGGAGGTTTCCTGTTACAGTTGGAGGAGGAGTGGCTGGACGACGAGGCCATCTTGCGCATCTGCCGCGAGACTGGGCGGAGGCAGGATTTGGTGAGCCGTCTCCTGACGCTAGGTCGCGTAGAAGAGGCAGTCGCAGCAGCTCGTGAGTCTAGTGATTACGGCTTGCTTCGCTTGGCCGACATTTTCGTCGACCAAGACCATGGCGAAATAGCTGAGAGACTGATCCGTGAGCGAACGCAGACCAGCCGGGATACCCGGTTGACCGGTTGGCTGAAGGATCGAGCACTGGAGCGGGGCGACCAGGAAGAGGCGCTGGCTCTGGCGGAAAGATTGTTCTGGCAACGTCCCGCCTTGCAAGGCTATCAGGATCTGAGGGACTTGGCCCAACCAGTGGAACGGTGGAAGGAACTACGAGGGGCGATATTGGCTCGTCTTTCGGAGGATAAAAATCACACCCTCCTGGTTGAAATCCACCTGGACGAGGGAGAGGTGGGCCGGGCGCTGACGAGCTTGAAACAGAGACAAGCAGCGTTACGGTGGGGTAGGGCCGGTGACCGGCTGGCTATGCAGGTCGCCCGTGCAGCGGAGGAAGAACTTCCCCGAGAGGCAATCCGTCTCTACGCAGAGGCCGCCGAACGGCTCATCGCTGTTCGAGGGCGAGGCAACTATGCCACTGCCGCCACTCATCTGACCCGCGTGCGTGACATCTACCGACGCATAGGGGAGGAATCGATCTGGGAAACCTTCATCGCAGAGCTGCGAGAGAAAAACCGCCGGTTGCCTGCGCTCAAGGATGAATTGAACAAGGCGGGGTTGTGAGAAAGCGGTAAGTGAGGTCCAGATGGCGCAGGTGCCGGCTGCTATCGCGACAATTCGACTTGATTCACCATAGAGGCTCCTATGCGCAGATGGTTCGCACACGCACTCGAGACCCTTTGGCTGACGACAGCTTGCGTCGTGCCTCTGGCCTTCAACCCCTGGGGCCACAGCGCATTCGAACTGCCCAAGGCTATTTTATTACGGGCATTGATCTTGCTGATGTGCCTTGCGACTTTGGCGCAGGCTGTTGAGAACCGAAGCCAGCCTAAACACACGCCACCACGCCAGCCCATTATCCTTATGCTGTGGCCTGCCCTGGCACTGGGGCTCACATATGCCCTGGCGACCACCCTCTCCGTCAACCCTTGCGTCAGCCTGTGGGGTTCCTATGAGCGCCAGCAAGGGCTACTTACACATGGTGCATACCTGGCTCTTTTTCTGCTCACTGCCGCGAATCTACACAGCCATGCTCAGGTGGAGCGGCTGTGGAGGATGTTGGTCTGGGGCAGTGCGCCAGTCGTCGTCTATGGTCTGGTGCAAGCCGCCGGGCTCGATCCCTTGGACTGGAGCACCGATGCCGCCTCTCCCGTCCTCTCCACCATCGGTCGAGCCAACTTCCTGGGCTCTTATCTGGTGCTGGTCATACCTTTGACGGCGAGGCAAACCCTGTTGGCCCGTTGTCGGTGGCCTCACGGGGTCCTCCTCGCAGGGCAACTGGTCTGCCTGGCGTTCACGCGGGCACGTAGCGCGTGGATGGGACTGGGGGCGACTGCAATCACGGCGCTCCTGGCCTGGTCGGCCGCTACCCGCGACCGGCGACCGCTGGCGGTGGCTCTGACGCTTACTGTGCTCGTCGTGGGGTTCGTCGTGGCGCTCAACTTGCCCGGCGGTCCATTAGAGCCTCTGGCTCAGATCCCCGGTCTAGACCGGCTGGCGACGTTGGGCCGCACCGATGCCGGCTCGACAGCCACCCGGCTCACGATCTGGCGAGCCACATTGCCCCTAGTCGCTGCTCGCCCTTGGCTGGGATACGGGCCGGAGACGATGGAGCCCGTCTTTGCGCAGGTCTTCCCTCCAGAACTGGTCTATTATCAGGGTCGGCACGTCGCGGTGGATAGGGCGCACAACCTGTGGCTCGATCTGGGAATGAGCGCGGGCTTGATGGGTATTGTTTCCTATTGCGCGTTGCTGACAGTCCTTGGAGTGTTGTTCTGGCGGGGGCTGCGCTGTGCAAACAGTCACCAGCGGCGTATCACCTGGACGGCCCTGGCGGCTGCCATTGTCGGTCATCTGGTCGACCTCCAGTTCGGCTTCGACCTCACCGCCAGCGCGACGGTCTTCTGGTTGATCTTGGCGCTG
>CAZDYW010000353.1:0-3416 GCA_964509655.1 uncultured Anaerolineales bacterium | reverse complement strand
CTCGCCACCTGTAGTTTACCCCCTCGGTTGACTCCATACAAGTATACTAATAGGAGTCTTATTGACCGTTTTCGCCGCCCTGATGCTGCTCGGCGATCTGGTGAAGCTGGTCTTCCTGAAGGTGCATGACTTCACCGTGCGCGATACACCGCGTGGCGTGCTTTATGGGCTGACTTTGTTCTATGTATTCGGCTATGCCATCATTCTGGTTTTCGAAGCGTTGCGCTGATGTTAGAGGAGGGAGGTATTATGAAGGTCGCTAAAATTATCGCCCTGTTGGGCGTGCTCGCGATGACGATCGTTCTCGTCTATGGCTTCACTGTCGGGGATTTTAACGCGGAAGGTAGCCAATTGCTCTCTATGCCCTGGGGCATTGTGTCCCTGGTCGATCTCTACGTGGGCTTCATTCTCTTCTCCGGCTGGATCGTCTACCGGGAGAAATCGCTCGCACGTTCCGTCATCTGGGTCGTGCTGATGATGGTTCTGGGCTTCTTCACCGCCAGCTTGTACACTTTCATCGCCTTGCAGACCAGCGGGGGAGATTGGCGCCGCTTCTGGATGGGAAGGCGATGGGAAGCTGGCTAGTTCGATACTGCGTTATGTGCGAGGTGAAACGGGTATGAGAATCTGGGACATTCCGCCGGAGAAGTTGTGTCGCAATCATCTGCTCGGCGAGCACAGTGAGCTGCACGCCATCTGGTCGATTTTGACCCAGGGGAAGAAGGGTTATGCCCATCATCCCGAAGTGTTGCGCTGGAAGGGCAAGCTCAGGGCGCTTTATCACAAGCACGATGAAATCGTGGCCGAGATGAAGCGCCGGGGCTATCGACACAAAAGCCCGCTCGATCCCGCCTTGGCGACCGGCGCCGAGGAACAGGATCAGTTCATCGATTCTTACGAGGAGCAGATTAAAATTCTACAGGGCAAAGGCTGCGCCTGTGACGTTTGATAGCAGAACCGCAATTCGCTATTTCTAACCAAGGAGTAATTTAACTATGTCTAAGTCTTTGATTAAACTAACCCGGGGAGTTCCGCCGGAAGAGAGCTTCCCCGTTGATAAACTCTCTGAGTGTGCCGAATCGGTCCTGATCCGGCACGGATATGAGGTCTTGCAGTACGGTAAATCCCGTGGCTATCCGCCCTTGCGCACGCTTGTGGCCCAAGAAAGCGGCGTGGATGAGGATCAGGTGGTCGTGGGGCAAGGCTCCCTCCAGCTTCTGGACCTTTGCGCGCGCATGTTGGTCGAGCCCGGCGCGGTCGTTTACGTCGAGGACCCCTCCTATGACCGCACGCTGACCATCCTGCGGCGGGCGGGGGCCCAGGTCATCGGCTTGCCGATAGAGGATGATGGAATCGACGTGGATGGAATGCGGGCGCGGCTTGAGGCCGGCGAGCGCCCGGTCTTGTTATACGTGATCCCCGATTTTCAGAATCCCAGCGGCGCGGTGATCTCGTTGGAAAAGCGGCGGGCTATTGTGGAGCTGGCGCGGCAGTACAAATTCTGGATCATCGAGGATGTGCCTTACCGGCGGCTGCGCTACCGGGGCGAGGATATTCCCTCTCTCTTCGAGATGGCGCCCGACGTTGTGCTGCAGATGTCCTCCTATAGCAAATTGATCAGCCCCGGCTTGCGCGTCGGCCACATCGTCACACCTGAGGCCCTGGTCGAGCGCTTGGCGAAGATGGCGGAGGACACCTATATCAGCCCCAGCTACTTGAACCAGGCCATCGTCGCCCAGTTCATTCAGCAAGGATGGTTGGAGCCGCAGATCGAGGAGCTGAAGGGGCTTTATGAACCCCGGCTTTACGCCACGTTGAGTGCGCTGGAGGAGCACCTGGGCGATCTGGCGACCTGGCGCAAGCCGGATGGCGGTTTCTTCGTCGGGGTGAATCTGAACGGCGCGGTTGATACCGATGAGCTGCTGCGTCGTGCCCGCGAGGCCAACTTGATCTTGACCGATGGGCGGGGTTTCTTCGCCAGTCAGGATGGGGATGGCTTCGTCCGCGTGCCCTTCTGCGCTTTGACACCGGCGACGATTGAGGAGGGTATCTCCCGCCTGGCGGATGTGGTGCGCGGCCTTTGATGCTGCCGATGGGTTACTTCTCGTGCTCCCTTTCGCCTGGTGAGATGTCGAGGGGGGCTTCGATCTCCACTTTCTGGTAACTGCCCAGGGAATCTGGCAAGACGCGCAGGAAATCCCATGAGAGCCATAGCGGGTAGCTGCGAATCAGCCAGCGGATGCCGTTGATGATGTCGCCGCGCCAAAATTCCTTGATACTCGCTGCTCCCCTTTCCCAGGAAGATGGCGGCTTGGCCTGGGAACCGTGTACCAGTGAATAGCCCATCTCTTTCAACAAACCTGCGGCCAGGCTCTCGAATATCTCCACCTGGCGAGACGTGAGCGCCGTCTTCCAGCGAGTGGCGCGGCTTGGATCGGGCCGCTTGCCGATCAGCGTGTGTTGATCGGCGGTGTAATGCGGTGGCTGAAATCCATTGGCTTGCAACATCTGGGGCTGGTATTCCAGCTCCAGATGTTTACACAATCTGCGCACCGTCTCCTCTGGGGCGTAGACGAGGCCCTCGTATTTCACCCGCACGATCTGCTCTTGTGGAAGCGAATTCTCCAGCTTCAGGCCGTCCTCTACCATCGCTTGCCACCACCCCGCCGTTTTGATGATAGTGTTAGGTCCCCAATCCAGCGGCATAATGGAAGCCGCGACCCCTCTACCATCCCGGATGATGTGGACGATCTTGGCTTGAGGAAAGAGCTTGAGTAACGTGGGAGCATAGTTGATGTTCTCCGGCGTGTGATCGATCCAGATGCTGCCCCTCAGCCCCCGGCTTGCGGCAAACTGTTTCACCAGCCACTCCAGGAGTTCGACGTAGGAGCCGCTGGGCGCTTCGTGCGGATCGATTTCCAGTTCCCAAAGCTTGAAGCGCCAGTGCATACGAATGAAGCGCAAGGCCGCTTGTAAGTCAACGCTGCTATCCTTCGAGCGGCATGATCGCAGCACGCCGATCTTGAAATGTGATTCCGGAGGGCAAACACACTCGCTATGTGCGCCCAGAATGGCCCCAAGCAATGTCGTCCCGCTGCGACTACAACCTCCGATGAATATCTGTCGTTTGATCTGTTCCATATCTCACTTCTGTGAATTTTGATGCACCAGCGTAAACAGATGGTGCTGGGCTCCCACAGTAAAGGATTCCAGCACCGGATCTTCATGCCGGTGGGCGAAGCCAGGTAATGACGCTCACTGCGTCGGCGCGGTGCCCATCTGACCAGCGAATTGTAGCACACCATGGTCAGACCGCAACGGGCGACCACGGGCAGCTTTGTAGGGGCGGGACTCCGTGCCCGCTTTGTAGGGGCGGGACTCCGTGCCCGCTTTGTAGGGGCGGGACTCCGTGCCCG
>CAZDYW010000352.1:0-3417 GCA_964509655.1 uncultured Anaerolineales bacterium | reverse complement strand
TGGCATTGTTTATGAACCGATGGCGCTCGCCGTCGATGTAGATGCCAACGCCGCAAACCCAGGCTTCCTCTCCGTTGGCGTCCTTGCCGATGTAGTTGTTCTGGGCGATGTTATCCTTGCCGGTGACCTCCAGGGCGACGGGCGGGCTGTTGTGTGGGTCAGGATTGGCAAAGAGCATACCGGCGATCACGTTACGCTCCGCAGCCGTGGGGCCGCCGATTTGATTGTTGTTGCCGCTGACGCGGATGCCATCGCCCGTGAACCAGTTGTAGTAGACCGCGTCTGGGTGACAGCGGCGGTGGAGCGGCACTTCGTCGATGGTGCCGTCGGCGCGGGTGCCGACATAATTGCCGATGATGATGTTGTTATCTCCCTCGATGGAGATGCTCTCCCCCTCGCTGCTGGAGACGACGTTGTTCTGGATGGTGTTGCCGTCACTATCGGCGCCGCCGCTGATGGTGGCGTAGTTGGCCCGCCGAGGGTCGTCCTCGACGTAGTAGATCTCATTGCCGTCATCCGTCAGCCCAACCCAGTTTTCTTCAGCTGTATTGTCACTGGCATAGAAGTAGATGCCGCCCTCTTGCAGCGCCAAGCCGCGCACGACATTCCCGTCGTCGGATAGGTTGTAGCCAAGGGTCAGGTCATCGTTGGGGTAGAGTTTGACGATAACCTTGGGACCATCTGTCCGCCCGCCGATATCGCCCTGGGTGTCGCCATCGATGATGACTTGACCGCCTTCCAGAGGGGGCAAGTCCGCGATGGGTTCGATCTTCCAGACATCAAGTGTGCTGTCGTAACCGTCGTCAGTGTCTGGGATGTTGAACTTGATCAGCACAGGGCGATCTCCCGAACTCATCCCGCTGGCCTCGACCAGCGCCCGGCGCAGCGTGCAGGGAGTCTCATCGCTCCACGAGCCGGTGTAGCAGGTGCTGCTAGAGCTGTCATCGGGGTCGCTAGTGCTAGTGACGGTGATGACAGTGTTGTACGTGTACTGTGTGATCAGCGGTGAGCTTGATTTGCTGCCACTGTAGGGGGCTTGCTGTCTGATGTCTCCTTGCAGTGCTTGGGTGTGTGCGACGGCTACAGTCGCGCCTCCCAGCAGCAGTACAAGCGCTAGAGCCAGGATAACTAGACAGGTCCTGCGATTCATCGGAACATCCTCCTTTCGTCTGATATGATTTGATCAATCGGCTGCATCTAGGCTCTCCAGTTCACCGGTCTGTTCTTGGATGAAGCGCAGCAGTTCATCCAGCGACTGAAAGGCCGAGAATCGTCCGCTAGCAGCGTGCTGCACTTGCCCTCGCCACAAAGGGCGGCCATCAGGCTGGCTAAGGCCCGGTTCCCACCAGATGCGGACAATGAAAGCGTGGGATGGGGTCATTGAGTGTTTCTTGCGCAATTTTTTCTCCACTTTCCTGGACTATTTGATTCCGCGCTCTACCAACCTGTCGCTCCAGAATATCTTATCACAGGAGTATCGCGAATCTATCGCAGGAGCGGCGGGGAAGGGGGCTGAAATATCTGTTAGGGTGGGGGAAAAGGGCGTAGTCTCAGGCGCGAGACCCGCGAGTGCGGATGGTGTGTCCGCGCTCACGTAGGGCGGCCAGATCGGAGCGGATAGTGCGAGAGGAGACATCAAGTGCGCCGGCCAGGTCGGCCACGATGGGGGAAGCGTTCGCGGCCTCGGCTTCGGCCAGCAAGCGTAGGATGCGGTGACGGCGTAGTGCTACCTTGCCCTCGTGCTCGGCCAGGGCGGCATCCTCTTCGCCGTCGTCCACGGTCCAGACGAGGGTGACCGTTTCGTCCGGTTCTGGGCGCCGGTGAGCGGGCACATCGGCGCGGGCCAGGCGGATGCGCAGTTGACCCGGCGGAGGTTGCGCAGCGATGGTTCTGGTGATGGCGCGATTGACCTTGAGACCGGTGAGGTATCTCTCGCGCCAGGCAGAATCTTCGATCAGTTCGGCTCGTTCATTCAGGATATTGGCCGCTTCCTCCAGGGCAGCACAGGCAGCGGCCCAGTGATGTGTGGCTGCGGCTACGCGGTAGTGGTTGTAATAAACGCGCTGCGGATGCTCGACTCCCAAAAGGCCAGCTTTTAGCTCTGTTGCAGCTTTCTGGCTTTTCTTCCAGGCGCTCGCTCTATTTCCCAGTCCCAGCTCGGCCACCGCTAGATAGGAAAGGTGTATCACGGCATAGCTGGGTTCTCCCAATTTCAGGCAGCCCTGATAGGCGATCTCTAGATAATTCGCGGCAGTTTGGGGGTCTTCTTTCAAGAGGGCCAGTTGGCCCAGCGTGGCCAGGGTATCGCCCTCCCATGATAGATCCTTTACATCCCGAAAGGTCTCTAGAGCTGTTTCGAGATGAGCTTGGGCGTTTTTCAGATCATCGTGCTCAATGTTCACTATGCCCAGGTAGAAGCGCGTAATCGCTTGGCTACGCCGGTCGCCCGTAGTTTCCTTTAGTTCCAGTGCCCGCTCCAGATCGGTCTGCGCCGCGGCCAGGTGGCCTAAATCGTAGTGGACGACGCCTCTGTTGTGATATGCCCGGCTGATGCGGATAGGGTCACCAGATGCCTTTGCAAGCTTCAGGTTCCGTTGTAAGTAGGACATGGCCAGCACATAGTTCCCATCCAGCTCGGCGGCGCTGACCAGGCCAGATAGACAGTTGATCTGACCGGCTAGATCATCCAGCGATTCGTATATGGGCAGGGCTTGTCGGAAGTAATCCATCGCTTGAGCGCGGTCCGCTGTGAAAACGATGTTCCATCCGAGTTGGGCGAGCAGAGCGGCCATGTGGCGTTCATCTTCCAATCGATTGTAGATCTCAAGCGCAGCCAGTGCGTCCTCGTTGGCCGCCTCATATTGTCCTTGTACCCGATGCAACTCGCTTCGGTGGTGTAAAGTTTCTGCCATGCGAGCCTCATCGGAAAGTGCGCGGCTCAAGCGCAGCATTTCCCCTAGTGCGCGGCTCTGGCTCTCGCGGTCGCCGATCCAGCCCAGCACCTCGGCGCGGTCGCGCAGTGCGTCAAAGCGTGCTAGGCGGTCATCGGCGTGATTCAATAGAGCCAACAGGCGGTCGTAGCAAGAGAGGGCGGTTTGGTGAGCGAAGAGCTCACGAGCCTGTTCAATAGCCCGGTTCAGGTAGTGGATGGCTGGCCGCCGCTGTCCAGCGGCCTCGAAATGATGGGCGATTCTCTCTAACTGGGTCGGGAAGAGTTCCTCCAGAGCCGAAGCGACTTTTCGGTGGATGCGTCGACGCTTGGAAAGAGATAGTCGTCTGTAAGCGGCCTGGCGGATCTGTTCGTGTTTGAAACGATAGCCGGTATTGGTTTCTTCCAGAAACCCCAGGCGAAGAAGTTCATCAGTGATCATCAAGTAAGGATCCTCGTCGATCAGGCCATTCCCAGGCGCAGGTAAG
>CAZDYW010000351.1:0-3428 GCA_964509655.1 uncultured Anaerolineales bacterium | reverse complement strand
TGGGGAAATGGGAAAGCTGTCTGGTAGGTGGGAGGCTATTGTGTGGATTGCGCGGCCCAGGAGGATGGCGAGCACGGGCGCCAGCGGTAGCAGGTAGCGGGCCCATACTGGGAAGGCGATCAACCAATGGAGCAGGAAGTAGATCAAGGAGAAGGAAATCAGGGTCAGGTCCACGAATGCCTCTCTTGTGCGGAAGCGGCGTTTCAGCGCCTGTAGTGTCAGGAGCGGCAGGCCGATCAGCAGCACGCCGTTGATGACGGGACTGGTGAAGATGTGACGTGCCGTGGCGATCCAGCCGCGCAGTCGTGGCGCGAGTTCCTGCGGCCAGATGAGGCGCAGTCCACCATAACCGATCAGGCCCACGCGCCAGAATCCGCCGGCCCCGCGTGCCACCCGGACCGCGTCCCAGGCGAAGATCAATCCCACGATGGGCGAGAAACCGAGCAGCGTTTGGATCAGGTGGGCGCCGGATTGTCGTCTGGGGCGGGGAGATTGCGCGGCTTGAGGAACTTGAAACAGCATAATCAGGGGCAACCAGATCAGGCCCGTTTGCTTCGTCGCGAAGCTCAGTCCGGCCAGGATGCCGGCCCAGCGGGGTCGATTGCACAAGGCCGCTGTGCAGGCGCTCAATCCCAGCGCCGTCATCGGTGGATCAAGAAAAGCGCTGGCGGAGAAGGCGATGGTGAGCGGGGAAAGGGCGGTGCCTATGGCTGCCATACACGCAGTCCGGCGGTCGTGGTAGAGGGCGCGGGCCAGGGCGGCGGTGAGCGGCACGGTCAGCAGGCCGGTGAACAGGCCGGGCAGCCGCACCGCGAACTTCGAGCGGCCCAGGAGTGCTTCCGTTCCGGCCAGCAGGTAGGGCCAGAGCGGCGGCTTGTAGACTGGCACCGTCGCCAGCCAGGGGTCTCGGCCGCGCCCGATCAGGAGGCCCCAGTAACCGTAGAGCGCTTCGTCGGGGTGGAGTGGGTAATGAGAGATGAGCGAGGTGCGCAAGGCCCAGGCCAGCAGCGTGATTATCACCAGAGTCCATCGATTCAGCGCGCGATGGGCGTTTTGGGTCACGGCTTGATTCGGTACTTGAGCAGGGTCCAGAGGACGGTTAAGCCGTCGCGCCAGCCGATCTTCTTTCCCTCCTCGAACTCGCGGCCGGTGTAGGAGATGGGCACTTCGTAGATGCGGTATCCCAGCTTGAGGATCTGGGCCGTGATCTCGGGGTCGAAGCCCCAGCCGGGCGCTCGGAGATCAAGTTGTTCCGACACTTCCCGCGTGAAGGCTTTGTAGCAGGTCTCCATGTCGCTGAGGATGGTGTCGTATAAGATATTGGTCACCAGAGTGAGGAAGCGATTGCCGACCATATGCCAGAAGAACATCGCCTTGGTCGGGCCGCCGCGAAAGCGGGAGCCGTAGACTACCTGGGAGCGCTCTTCGAGGATGGGCTGGAGCAGGGCCGGATACTCGCGGGGGTCATATTCCAGATCGGCGTCCTGGATCAGCATCACGTCGCCGCTGGTGTGCTCCAGCGCGGTGCGTACCGCTGCGCCCTTGCCCTGGTTCTGTTCGTGGAGGATGACGAAGATGTCCGAGTCATCAGCCACTGTGCGTAGTATATCGCGTGTGCCATCGGTCGAGCCGTCGTCCACGATGACGATTTCGCGCTCGAAGGAGACGAGGTAGCCATCTTCTGGGCCATATCCCACCGGCACGGCTAGGGGGACTGCTCGCACGCGCCGCAGAATCTCGGCGATGGTATCGATTTCGTTGTAGACCGGCATGATGATAGAGAGTTTCATCGTGGTTACATTTTAGCATAGATTGAGGATCGGGCAATGGAGAAGGGCGGATAAAATTTGACAAAGGGTGGAGGCTCATATACAATGGCGCCGCTTTGAGAGTGTCTTTGATCTTCCTCTTTCGCCATTTTTACGCTCCGGCGCTGAGCAAATGTCGCTCATTCCTCAATTCTATCTGTTACCCCCATAATCTAATGGGATGCGATCTGGAGGTGAAATGTCACCTCGGGAGGCGATCCTCAAATGTCCAAGTATGAATTATCTTCCCGTAAGCCTTTGCGTACAATAATCGTGCTACTAGTGGGTGTGTCGCTGCTGCTATGTGTGGGTTTCTGGCTTTTCGGTTTGATTCCCTTCGGCGGCTCTGCCCGTTTGGTGGAGTTGAAGGGGATGGTGCAGACGCGAGAAGCTAAGGATGATCGGTGGGAGCCTGCCCATTTGAACCAATTGCTCAAGGAGAATGATTGGGTGCGCACTGGATCTGATTCTGGAGCGCGCTTGCGCTTCTTCGACGTATCCACCGTGGAGCTAGAGGAGGATACGGAAGTCACCGTGGCGAAGGTCTCGAAGCGGCGCGGGGGACAGTCCGTCGATGTGGCGCTGAAGGTGTGGATGGGGAAGGCATCGGTGCGGGCGGTGCGCTTCGTCGATCCCTCAACGAGTTTTCGCGTCGATACGCCCACTGCCTCGACGGTTGTGCGCGGTGCGCGATTCACCGCCCAGGTCGAGGAGGACGGTTCGACGCAGATTGATGTGCAGGAGGGCCTCGCTGAGGTGGAGGTGGGTGATGAAGTCGTCTCGCTGGAGATGGGGCAACGTATCACGCTGGAGCCCAGCGGTGTGTACGAGATTGAGCAGGTCTTCGAGCCCGATCAGCAGGAGGTGATCGACAAGGTTACCGAGGCCTGGTATGCCTCAGATGATACCTTCCGCTTGGAGCTGACCGAGCAGGATGTGAATCAGTTCCTGGCCGCTCAATGTCGGCAGCCCGATTTCTTCCTCGAAAATGCTCAAGTCTGGTTTGTGGAGGATGAGGCGCGTGTGGCGGCGACAGTGGTGGATCCGGCGCGTTTTGATTTGAGCGCGGCGCTGAGTTTCTGCGTGGTGAATGGGGAGATTGAGCCGGAGGTGAAGGATATAGCTTTCGGCATGGCCTTGCCGCTGCCGCGCCCTATGCTCAAGCCGGCGCTCAATTTGATCATGGGACAATTGGAGGAGCGCATGGCCGAGGCTTATGAGTATGTCACGTTCGAGGAGATACGGACTGAGGAAGGGCGTATAATCATCAGCGGGGTTAAGGTTACTGAGTGAGTTAGGATGGGTGCTCTCTTCGTATCTTCTCTGTCGGGCTTTATCCCCCTATTTTAGTTTAGATGTGGCTATTGTGTTTTCCTGGAACTGATGGCTTTTTTGAGGCTTCGCTGACGGAGCGTGTGCATCGATCTAGCCAAGGCATATGTGCGTGTGTAGTGTTTCGGGTCGGCTAATGAACCGGCGCCAGCAGAGGAGCAAGCCGAGTTGGAGGTTTTGATCGATGAGTTGAAGTGACAGATGCAATGATTTTTGTCGTGCATCACCATTGTATTCTTGAACATGTTTGCCAATTTGTTTGGAGCGGTTTATAATAACTGACACATT
>CAZDYW010000350.1:0-3435 GCA_964509655.1 uncultured Anaerolineales bacterium | reverse complement strand
AACAGCACGGCGCTGAGCTCCTTCCCGATAGGCAAGTGGGGCCAGCTGTAGGTAGATAGCAATTCGTGGACGACGCTTTCGAGTCGGGTAATCTCCGGGTGTACCAGCAGTAGACAGGGCTGGGATGTGCTCAGGAATTCGTTTACGGTGATGAGCATTCGGGCTGTTCCGCTTTCTCGGTGACAGAATAGTAGACTTGTTGCCAAATAACACATCGTGCTAATTTTCGACAGGATTTACAGGATTAACAAGATTCTCTCAATATTTTCATCCTGTAAATCTTGTAAATCCTGTCGTAACTGCTCAGACAGTCTAATTTGGACACAAAGAGGCACTGAGAAGACACAGAGATTCGCAGAGAACGGAAAAGGAAATTAAATTTTCTCTCTGTGTATCTCTGTGAAGGGCTCTGTGCACTCTGTGTAACTATGGTCTGAGTAGTCACATCCTGTCAAGTTGTGACCGTTAGCTTATTTGGCAACACATCTAGTGATTGACTTGGAGCTGATCGAAGTGGTGGGCCGACCAGCGATCTCAGCGTCCTATTGTATCATAGCCCTACTTCTGACACAAACTCCGATGCCTCGGCCCGCTCAAGATTGGTTCAATCTCCAAGATTGAACCAATCAGCTGTCAGTGTTTCAGGCCGCGCGCTGCTTGAGTGCCAGTGCCGCGATGGCGCCGGTGATGATCATTGCGACCGATAGCACCCATAGCCAAGACGACGCCAGCGGATCAATCTGGGCAATTTGTCGCCGTGCTTCCAAGCGGCATAAAATTGCCCTTACATCGGGCCTATGATATACTATCGAAGCCGCTGACCGCTAGAAATGGCAGCGCCCGAACCGAACCCCTTACACGCCTTTCGGCGAAATCCCTGTTTCAAGAAGGAGGTCTCCATGTTTAACCGTTCAGCCTATCACAACTCCCGTCCCGGCGGCGCAGGTGTGCTCGAAGTCGTCGAGATGGAAGAGGCCCCGGAGCAACAATACTTCGTCCCGCTCCGGCGCACCGAACTTCGTGGCGAGGTCGTCGGGCCGCTGGCCGCGCTGACATTGGTGCATACCTACGGCTACAGCCGCGAGGAATGCGACAAGACCTTGCAGGCCCTCTACCGCTTCCCGCTCCCCGGCGACGCCGCCGTCACCGGCGTGCGCGTCCGCTTCGGCGAGGTCGAGATCACCACCCAGCTCAAGGCCCGCGAGGAGGCCGAGGCTGAATATGACGAGGCCCTCGAGGAGGGTAAACAGGCCGCGCTGCTCACCCGCGAGTCGCCCAACGTCTTCACCCTGCGCGTGGCGGGCATCCGCCCCGACGAGGACGTGATCATCGAGACCGATTACGTCCAACTGGCCCGCCCGCAGAGCGATCAGGCCGGATGGCTGCTGCGCGTTCCGCTCACCACCGCGCCGCGCTACGTCCGCGAGGACGAGCTCGAATCGCGCCACGCCCACGGCCAACCGCTGGCCCTGCTGCGCGATCCGGGCCACCGCTTCGCGCTCGACCTGAAACTGCGCGACGTGGATCAGGTCACCAGCTTCACCCATCAGCTCGATTTGACAGAGGATGAGGAGACGCACGACCGGCGCGTGCAACTGAGCGCCGGCGAAGTGCTCCCCGACCGCGACTTCGTGCTCGCCTGGACGCCGCGCCAGGCCGATTCACGCCCCGCGCTGAGCATTCACCTCCACGAGGGGAGCGAATATCTCTACTTCCTGACCCTCGTCGCTCCGCCCGCAACCCACGATCCGGTCGCAACCGCCCGCGAGATCATCCTGTTAGTTGATCAATCCGGCTCGATGAAAGGCGCCAAATGGGCCGCCTCGGATTGGACGGTCAAAAGCTTCCTCGGCACACTGACGGAGCGCGACTACTTCGCGCTGGGGCTTTTCCAAATCTCCACCAAGTGGTTCAAGAAAAAACCCGTTTTGGCTAGCGAACCCAACTTGCGCTCCGCTACCGATTACTTCGACGCGAACCGCGCCGGAGGCGGCACCAACCTGGGCGTGGCGCTGGAGCAAGCGCTCAAGCTCAAGCGGATTAAGACCTCGAATGATATGGCTCGCCACGTCCTGGTGGTCACCGACGCGCAGGTCAGCGATGCGGAGCGCCTCTTCCGCCTGGCGGATAGGGAGACCGAGCGCAAGGACAGCCGACGTATCAGCGTGCTTTGCATCGACGCCGCGCCCAACAGCTTCCTGGCCAACGAACTGGCCGAGCGCGGCGGCGGCGTGGCCTACTTCCTCACCAGCAGCCCCGACGAGGAGGACATCACCACAGCGCTGGAGGGCGTGCTGGCCGATTGGGGCGAGCCGGTGCTGGTCAACCTGCGCCTGGAGATCGACCGCGCCGAGGGCGAGGCCGCCGGACGCCGAATAGTGCACGCATCCGGCAAGACATTTGTCGATCTGGGCGATCTGCCGCGCGGGCGTGCGCTGTGGGTCGCCGGGCGCGTCCCCATCGACGGGAAAGAGGCTCTCACCTTCCGCCTGGCGACGGCGCGAGAGGAAATCGCGACGCAACGGGTCGATCCAGAGGATGCGAAATTACCCGCGCTAAAGGCTCTCTTCGGAGCGCGGAAGCTGCTCGCCCTGGAGCACCTGATCCACGCGCGATACTCGTCGCAGCAGCTCAAGGACCAGCTCTCGCGAATGGGCTATGACCCCGATGTCATTTTCGAGGACGAGAGCGTCTACGCCGAGAACAAGCTCAAGTCCGCGCAGGAAGCGCTCAACCCGCTCCTGATCGAGGAGTCGCTGCGCTACAACATCGCCTGCGCGGAGACCGGCTTCATCGCCGTGCGCGAGGAGGAGGGCGAGAAAGTGGAAGCCACCGCCATCGTCGCCAACGCGCTACCCTCCGGCTGGTCGGACGCCTTCCTCGGTTTGCCGGCCGCGGCGCCTCCGGGCATGATGCGCTCGGTTGTGAGAGGCGCGCCTGCGCAGTTCAAGGGCCTCGCTGATCGCCTTACCACCTCTGCAGAGGTGGCGGAAGCCCAACCTGAAAAGCCATTACGTCCGTCCCAAGTGATAAGCGGATCGGTCGATATCTTCTCCGGCGTGCCATCCTTCACAGAGGGCGAGGCTGTACTTTTCGATTCTACGGAGGATGAGAAACTGCCCGATCAAGCCACTCTCTCGCGCGTGAGCGTCAGCTTCGACGGCCCCGCGCCGCAGTCGCTCGACCGTGACCTGAAGCTCCTGATCTACGTCGGGGATCTGGCGATGCCGCGTGCCACAGTGCGCCTGACCGATCTGGTGCGTGTCGGCGGGCGCCCGCTGAACCTGCGCCGCCGCGCCGGTCAGATCGTGCGCGTCGTCCTGAGCGATCCCAACGGCGCTTGGGCATCCGCCGCGCCACAGATGACGGTCAGCCTGGAGGTCTAAGGCTGTGACTCTAGCAATATCTTTTCAGGGATTCGTCATTGAAAGGAGG
>CAZDYW010000349.1:0-3438 GCA_964509655.1 uncultured Anaerolineales bacterium | reverse complement strand
AAGTGCCGGTCACCTGGGTACGGAGACACGCCAGCCGCCAGCACTAGCCGAGCATCCTCTCGCCTTGACACCCAAGATATAAGCAGTATAATACTCACCGGTTTACTATTCACACTCTGAATAGGGGGTAAGGTGAGTACACAGTCTGGATTTCCTCTAGAGCAAGCACTTCTAGGTTTTTTGATGCAAGGAGCAGCCCATGGTTACGCTTTGCACCAACGCGCCGAGGATGAACTGGGGCGCATCTGGTACATGGGCCTCGGCAATGTCTATAATACGCTGAAGAGTCTGGAAGAGGCCGGGAAAATCGAAACCACCCTCGAACCCCAGGAAAACTATCCCCCACGCAAAGTCCACCAGATCACCCCGGATGGCCGTGAGAGCTTCCTGAGCTGGGTGCGAAACCCCGTCTCCGCCATTCGGGACATGCGCGTGGAGTTTTTGGCTAAGCTCTATTTCTTCCACACGCTCGGTCTGGACGGGATCGATGACTTGCTCATGGCCCAGAAAAAGCTCTGCCAGGAGCAAATAGAGAACCTGGAGCGCAACGCGGATCACTCTCCAACCGACTCGTTCCAACGTCTCGTCTATGAGTTTCGACTGCGTCGCATCCAATCCACGCTGGATTGGCTACAGCTCTGCCAGGACGAATGGGGGACGACATGAAGGGAGGTTGCACAAATCGTGACCCCGTCATCGAAGTACAGGGCCTGGAGGTGTACTATCCAGAGACTCAAGCGCTGCGAGGAATAGACCTCACTATCGCGCCGGGCTCATTCGTGCTGATCGGCGGGACATCCGGCAGCGGCAAGAGCACCCTGGCGCACACACTGATGGGCCTGATCCCCCAGACTATGCCCGCTGAGGTGAACGGGCACATCCGCATAGCGGGGCTGGACCCTCGAAAGGATGGCGCGGCACACTTAGCCAGGCAAGTGGGATTGGTCTTCCAGAACCCGATCACGCAGCTATTCAACGGAACGGTGCGCGAAGAAGTAGCCTTCGGGCCGCGCAACCTGGGCCTTCCGACAGAGGAGATCGCGCGTCGGGTGAACTGGGCGCTGGAGACAACCGGCTGCACGCACCTGAGCGGACGGGCCGTGCGGCACCTCTCCGGCGGCGAGCAGCAGCGCGTGGCCATCGCGGCCAACCTGGCGATGCGCCCGCGCCTCCTCATCCTGGATGAACCCACGGCCAATCTGGATACCGAAGGGGTGAGGGCCGTCGTTGGAACATTGGCCCAACTTCACCGCCGCGCCCAGGTCACCATCGTGGTGATCGAGCACCGGCTGGAGCCCTTCTTGCCCCATGCCGAGCGGTTGATCTGGCTGGAAGATGGAAGCACAATCGCCGATGGCCTCCCTGCCGAGACTCTGGCCCAGATGGAGCTGAAGCTGCCCCCCTCCGCCCCGCCGCCCACATCGAACGGCGAGGTGCTGGTCAAGCTGGATGGGGTCACGGCTGGCTACAACGGCCACTCCGTCCTGCGCGACTGTTCACTGACTCTGCGGCGCGGGGAGTTCATGGCCCTGGTAGGCTCCAACGGCGCGGGCAAAACCACGCTGGCCCGCGTGATCTCTGGCCTGCTACGCCCCAAGCGCGGTCGAGTCGTGTGGCAAGCCAAGGGGAGAAAACAACGAGTCGGCCTCTTGCAACAAAACCCGCTCCATCAGTTAGTCTGTGACACCGTCGGCGAAGAGGTCAGCTTCGGGCCATGCAATCTGGGCCAAGAGTGCCTGAATGCTGTCGAAGAGGTGCTGACCCAGACTGATTTGCTGGCTCTGCGCCACCGTTCCACACAAGCGCTCAGCGTGGGGCAACAACAGCGCACAGCGATGGCGGCCACGCTGGCCCTGCGGCCCACGCTCCTCATCCTCGACGAGCCTACCATCGGACAGGATCGACGCCACCTGCACCGCATGATGGATTTCGTGCGTTCCCTCCATCGCGCGGGACAAACCGTGCTGTTAATTACGCATGATCACAAGCTGGTGAAACGTTACGCCGGACAAGTCATGGAAATGAAAGCCGGTAAAATCGCGGAGATAGAAGTTTGAATCTCAACTCTCTATTCTCCATTCTCAATTCTCAACCCGGAGGTAAAATGTCATCTTACAAAGTACGCGACTGGGTCACCATCGGACTTTTCGGCGCGCTCTGGGGCGTGGTCGAAATGACACTGGGGACCTATCTAAACGTCATCTTCCCCTCTTTCTCGAACACCTTTTTCAAAGGCGTGGTGCTGGGGGGGATCGGCGTGGCGGTTGCGCTGACGGGCCGTTTCTTCGTGCCCAAGCGCGGTTCAGTGGCCCTGATCGGCCTGGTCACGGCGCTGCTGAAGCTGCTCAGCCCCGGCGGAAGCAAGATCGGCCCCTTCGTGGCCATCGTGATGGAGAGCGTGCTGATGGAAATAGCCCTCATCCTTCAATCTGACGCGGACGGAGCGCCACGGCGCTGGGGCTTCATCCTCGGAGGCGCCTTGGCTATCGCCTGGAATTTTCCGCACAAGTTTATCATGATGCGGATAATGTACGGCCGGGGGTTCAACGCGGTCTACACCAAGCTGGCCCAAGACGGTAGCCAGATGCTGGGGTTAGACCCCTCAGCGGCCTTGTTGATTCTGGCTATTCTATTGGCTGTCCGTCTCATCGTGGGAGGTATCGCCGGATGGAGCGCGTGGGCGTTGGGCGGCGCAGTGGCGCGCCGGCTGGGGCGCCCCAGATTGGCCACGAGCGAGTGAGCCATCTCGGCCCCTGGGGCTATCTACTCTTCACGCTCTGGGCGCTGCTGGCGAGCTTTTTCGTGGACGACTGGCGGCTAGTGGGCCTGACGCTCTCGGAGTTGGCCTTCGGGTTGATCTGCAACCGTGAGGGTCTGCGCCCACTCCGCCGCGCCCGATTCTGGGTCTTCGTGCTGACAGCGGTGGCGCTGGGGCTTTTCGTCGGCCTCAGTGGAGAACGCACACTGGCGCTTGGAGCGGTGACGCTTCCGCGAGAAGGGTTGGTGATGGGGTTGGGGATGGCCGGCCGGGCTTTCGCGATCACATTGGCCTTCAGCCTGGGCGCGGCCTCCCTCTCGCTCTCAGACGCCGTGGCTATATTCGACCGATTGCACTTGCGAGGATTAGGTTTCGCTCTGGGGCTGGCGATGAATCTGCTGGAGACGTTGCGCGAGATGGCGACGGTGACGCTGCAAACCATCCGGCTGCGGGGCGGCTGGCGTCGGCCCCTTGTGGGATTGCGGCTGTTCTTGATCACGGTGGTGAGCAACACGTTGCGCTATGGCGATCAAGTGGTGAACGCTGCTTCCGTCCGCGCCTTCGATCCAAGCGCTGGGCGGATGGCGCCCCTGCCGCTGCGTCGGGCCGATCTAAAGCTGTTAATTACACTGCTCGGATGCAGTGTCGCGCTCTGGGCGTTGGGCGGAGCGCTGCCGTAA
>CAZDYW010000348.1:0-3445 GCA_964509655.1 uncultured Anaerolineales bacterium | reverse complement strand
AAAAAAAGACCTGTCAGGTTTGTCAAACCTGACAGGTCTAGATGGTTTAGGGCAATACTACTTCATCTGCTGCTGATAGTAGGCTATGGCCTGGGCGCGGCTTTCAAGTTGCAGGCGATCCATAATCTGCCGCATGTGATACTTGACGGTCCTCTCGCTGAGACATAGCTCATCGGCGATCTCCTTGTAGATCATCCCCTCGGCCACCAGGCCCAGGATCTCCGACTGACGCGCGGTAAGGAGTTCCTCAATCTCCTCCGCTGGAGGGGAGACGGAGGCCATGCGGGCGAACTCATTTAGGATGCGTTTGGCCATCCCTGGAGCGAGCGGGGACTCGCCGCGCATCAGATCGCTGAGTAAGTTGCAAAGCTGTTTGGCATCCAGGCTCTTGAGCAAGTAGCCCGACGCGCCGGCCTTGATGGCCTCAAAGAGAGATTCCTCATCCTCGGCGACGGTGAGCATCACGATCTTGATCTCCGGAAATTCAGCGTGGATGGCGCGGGTGGCCTCCAGGCCATCACACCCGGGCATGTGCAAATCCATCACTACCACGTCGGGAAGCAGGGCGCGCGCCTTCTCCTGGGCCTCGTATCCATCGCGTGCTATCCCCACCACGGTGAAGCCGCGCGAGATGAGCATATTGCGCAGCCCATCGAGGAAGAGCGGGTGATCGTCGGCCAGCAGCATCCGTAGTCCCTTGAGGTCGACTTCCTCGCCGTCGGTTTCTCCGACAGCCATTAGGCGCGGCAGCGTCGCCAGGATGCGTGTTCCCTGTCCGGGCGTGGAGCGAATTTCCAACTCGCCGCCCACCAGCTTCGCCCGTTCGCGCATAATGCTGAGCCCAAAGTGACTCTCAGGCTCATCGCTCCGCTGGTTGATGTCGAAGCCGCGGCCATCGTCGGCGATGACTATCTGCACGTAATCGCCGACGATGCTGAAGTTCAAATCGACTCGCTGTGCATCGGCGTGCTTGCGCACGTTGGTAAGAGCTTCCTGGATGATACGCACGACTTGCTCCTCCACGGGCGGCGCGAATGCGTTCGCTGGGAAATTCAGCGGCGCGCTCAAGGTGGTTTCGATGCCGCAGCCTTCACCGAACTGTTGGGCATATTCCCTCATGTTGGTGATGAAGTTTTGTCGAGATATTCCCGGCCCACGCAACCCCAAGATGTGGGCGCGAATGTCGGCGTGCGCCTTTCGCGCAGCCTGGACCATGTCCGCGAGGTTGCTCTGGGCCTCCTGGGTATGGCCATCCTCCAGGAAGGCCTGCGCGGCCTGGGCCTGGACGTTGATGTAGCCCATCACCTGTCCCAGACCGTCGTGCAGCTCGCGGCCCAAGTGCTCCCGCTCCTCCAGGGCGGCCAGCGTGCGCTGTTTATTGAAGAGTGCGGCCTGTGTCTGCTCACGCTCGACTATCTCGTTGCGCAGTTGGGCGTTGACCGCGTCTAGCTCCGCCGTGCGCTCCGTCACGCGCCCCTCCAGATTGTGAATCAAATCCTCCAGCTCGGAAGAGAGGGCATTGAAGGCCCGCGTGAGAAAGCCGATCTCATCGCTGTATTGCACCGGCACCTGTGCTGAATAATCCCCGGCCTGGATGCGCTGGACGCCGTGCAGCAGCGCGTTGAGCGGGTTGATCAGGATGGTCTGGAATACGAGCGGCAATCCGGCCGTGATGAGCACACTGGCTACCAGAATCATACGGGCCAGGGGGATGAGCATTTGATGCAGATACTGGCGGAACTCCCGGTGGTAATCCTGCAACACCCCATCCGGCCCGCTGCTGAGCGGCACTTCGACTAAATCGACCAACTGCGGCCCGCCGCGCGGCCAGGCGTAGCCGTCCACTTCGGGGAGTGCGCCCACGGCCCACAAACTGGCGCCGGGGTCATCGTTGGAATGGTAAGCGAGGTTCGTCGGTATGCCGTCGTAGCTGAACTCGAAAGTGCCATCGGGGTACAGGACGGCTTGAAAGGTGAACTCAAGCCGCTGTTGTCTGAAGCCGCGTAACCGCTCCCAGGTGACTACCAGGCGCTCCGGCTCTTGCCGCACGAAGACGCCGCCGTCCTCGCTGATTTCAGGGTGCAGGTCGGTCAGCAGGGGCAAGAGCAAGGGCACACCGGCGCCATAGCGATACTGGTACATGCGGTATTCCATCCCCCGCCCCAGGCTCACCGTGCCATCGTTGCAGATGTAGACCTGGGAATAGGTCTTTCCGTAGAAGGGGAAGGCGAAATCGAGCCTTTCGCTGCAAGTGTAGGCCGCCTCCTCCGCCAGGAGCAGCTTGTCTCCCGCCGCGCGGATAGGGGCAAAGGGAGCCGGGGCGACGTCATAGCCCCCGGCCGCATTGGGGCTGAAACGGAGCGTGCGCCGGTCTTGCAGAACGGGCTGATATTGTTTCTCGTAGATTGGGGAGATGACCCAACCCGTCACCCCCATTATGGCCAGCATCGTCGTCAGCGTCACGCCGACCAGCTTCAGCAGAAAGGATGTGCTCTCCGGGCGATAGTTCAGATAGATGACTGCGAAGTTGAAGATCGCCAGCAGGATGCCCAGGGAGATGAACTGATTGGCCAGAGAGACGGAGAGCAGGTGCGCGCTGCGCAGGATGTTGAAGAGGCTCAGGCCGGCGACGAAGAGGAAGACCAGCATAAACCCCCGCGCGGCGCGGGCCTCGCTAGTGGCGGGCCGGAAGAAGGGTTTCACCCACCGCTTCCAGCCACGCTCACCGAATTCTTTGGCGCACATCTGCCGGTAGAAACTCAGCGGCGCCCACAAGAGGAGTGCCAAGAGCAGATAATCGCTCCAGTTAGGGCGGTATATGATGTGGCCCGCACGCAACTGTATCAGGCGGAAGATCGCATACCCTGCCTCCCAGAGCGTGTAGAGAGAACTGAGAGCCAGGATCAAACGCGCCTCCCACTGTCGTGAGGTGCTCTGTATAGGGAAGCGGTAGGCGAACTGCAACAGACAGGTCAGCGCCGCGCCGAGCAGCGCGTTCTGGGCGTACACCGCGTACAGCCGGGGCGTCGGCAGCAGCGCGGCCTCCAGAAAAAGAGCGGTGATGAAGCTGGTGAGCGTGATTAAGAAACCGGTCAGAAAGGCCAGTGATGGGGCAGGACGAGAGCGCCTCAGCAGGTGGAGCAAGTAGCCGCTAATCAGAGTGGCGAGGACTAATTGGGTCAAATAGCCGATCGCGGTCGGCGTCAGGTATAATTTCAACATGGTATCTTCTGGGTGTTGCTCGACAGGTATTTACTCTGAAATAGGCTTTCCAGGCTCTTTGGGATTTGGCATGGTGCTCGGCTCGGATTGCCAAATCCGAGCCATATTTAGGGACAAAGTAGAGACCCGCTTTCCATAGCCGACGACTTTTGACCTGCTTCGAAATCCCTTTTGACTATCAAGTTCGGTAATTAGACGGCCGAAGCACTTCTACTTTGCTCGG
>CAZDYW010000347.1:0-3449 GCA_964509655.1 uncultured Anaerolineales bacterium | reverse complement strand
GAGGGTAATGTCATCCGAGTAGGCATTATAAATCCCCCAAAAGCATACGTCAAATCACCAAAAATCGTTGACTTCCCAATGGGCTCTGCTATAATGAGCAACGTAACTTCAAGACGACGCCGCGCATCGGATACATCGTTATACAGCCCGTCCCCTTTGAGGGTGGACGGGCTGTTTGACCTGAAGGAAGCCAGGCGTACTGTGATGACAGACAAACCTCGCATGCTCGTGACCGGCGGTAGCGGCTACCTGGGCGGGTGGATCGTGCGCCTGGCACGCGCCGAATGGGAGGTGACGGCGACCTATCACGCTCACCCCGTGGACGAGGCTGGCGCGGATTGGCGCCAACTGGACGTGCGAGAGGCTGATGCTGTCGATGCACTGGTCGATGAGACGCGCCCGACGGTGATTTTGCACACGGCGGCGCTCAATCCGGGGCAAGGCGACGACTTCGAGGCGGTCAACGCTGAGGGGACGGGCCACGTGGCCCGCGCCGCAGCAGCTTATGACGCACGCTTGATCCACGTTTCCACCGACGTGCTCTTCGACGGCGAGCGAGGAAATTATGTCGAGGAGGATCGGCCCCGGCCCATCACGCCCTACGGGCGCAGCAAGGCGCGGGCGGAGGAGGCGGTGCGCGTCTCCGGCGCCGAGGCCGTCATCGCTCGCACCTCGCTGATCTACGGCTGGCGGCCAGAATGGGATCGTCAGACGGAATGGATTTTGGGGGATTTGCGGGCCGGCGAGCCGGTGCGGCTATTCACCGATGAGCTGCGCTGCCCGGTGTGGGTGGAAAGCCTGGCGGCGGCGCTGATCGAGTTGGGCCAATTGAGCTACGGCGGCGTGCTCCACGTGGCCGGGGCGCAAGCGCTCTCCCGCTATCAGTTCGGTCTGCGGCTGGCCCGCTTCCACGGTGTCGATCCCAGCCCCATCATCCCCGCCCTCGCCCAGGAGAGCGGCCTTACCCGCCCGCTGAACTGCACGCTCGATAGTTCCCGTGCCCGTGCGCTGCTCGATACATCCTTGCCGGGGGTGGGTACCGTACTGCGCAAAAACTCACCCTCACAACAGATTTCCAAGACGTAGAGAATCTCTATCTACTCAGCCGCTCAAGCCGGGCTTCGACGTGAGTTTAGCGGCTCTACTCAGATTAGTGGGGTGCTCAAAGCGGACGTGCCGTCCGCGTCCCATATCTGAGATTTAAGATCGCTCTGACCCCTTAGAGCGTGTTTGGGAATTGTTTACCCCACAAATTTGAGGAGAGCCCCAAAAGCAAAAGACTCTGCACATAACATTTTCAGAGTAGATACTGCTTGACCACAATATCACAGCCCACCAGCGATGAGCTAAACTCAATCACGGAAAAAGGAGGAAGAGATGTTGTCCTTGAAAAAGAGAGAGCGAACTGGGTCAAGGATACCCCTTATCGCCTGGCTATCTCCAGTGCTTATGTTTGCCCTCCTGCTAGCAGGAAACATCTCAATGTGGCGTCACACAGCTAACATAAGCGACGATTTGGCGCGCAACCAGAGCCTCAACACGGCTGAGCAGGTGGCACTGCGCCTCGAAAACCTGTTGCAGGAGAGAACTAACGACATAGCTCTCCTGGCCGGCCTGTGGAGCAGCTATCCAGAAGCGGAGCGAACGGAGCGCTTCCTGGCCGATGCCACCAAAATCATTGAGCAAGAAGAGGCTTACCACGTCATCAATTATGTGGACGGGCAGAGCATCATCCGCGTCTCTGCTCCCATGGGCAAGCGACCGGAGCTGATCGGGTTGGACCTCAAGACGCTGCCCGGACGCGAGGCATTGCACCAAAAGGTCCGTAACAGCGGCACACCGATGGCCTCTCCACCTATGACACTGACGACCGGGCGCCTCGGCACGGTGATCTGGTTTCCCATACCTGAGGGAAGGGATGACACAGCCTCCGCCGACGGGATGATGGCCGGGACGTTCCACCTTGATGAGATCATTCGGAGAGCGGTTACTGATTCCGCCTCAGATGAATTCTGGGTCCGGATCGAGTTCGAGGGAACCCAGTTGCACAGCGCAGAAGCACCGGAGGTCAATTCAGCGCAGCGCATGGAAACGCTGGGAGCGACGAAGGATTTTACTATTCTGGGGCGGCTGTGGAGTGTCTCTGTGCAACCCCAAGTCGAAAGCGCCTTCGCACGCTTGCCCCGAGCCAACGCGTTGCGCTTCGGGATTAACGTTGTATTATCTTTGCTGGCATCCGGATTGTTGGGCTTGGCAATCGTAGCGATTAGCCGCGTTCGTAAGAGCAAGCAGCGGTCGCAAGAGAGCAAGGCACGCCTCAGAGACATCTTTGAGGCGGCGGAGAACGTCTCTTTCATCATGACAGATCTGGCCGGAAAAGAAGCCCATATTCTGGAGTTTAGCCCAGGCGCGGAGCACATCTTTGGCTACAGTCGCGAAGAGGTGATCGGTAAACCGGTGGCCATGCTCCACACGCCCGAGGACGTGGCCCGCTTCCCCGAGGTGTTCGAAGCCATACGTGAGGAGAAGACCGGGTTCAAAGGAGAATCCACGCTGGTCCGCAAGTCGGGCGAGCAGTTCCCGGCTCTCCTTACGACGCACCCCATCTCTGACGATCGGGGGGACGTGTCTGCCGCGATCAGCGTATCCTTCGACATCAGCGGTCGGGTGCGGGCGGAGCAGGCGTTGCATGAGAGCGAAGAGCGCTTCCGACGCGCTGTCCTCGAATCACCCTTCCCGACGATGCTGCACGCCGAGGATGGTGAGGTAATAACCATCAATGAGGCGTGGATCGAGATAACGGGTTACTCCAAAGAAAATATCTCCACCATCGCCGATTGGACAGAGAAAGCCTATGGGGAAAGAAAGGCCCTCGTGAAATCAGGCATCGACCAATTGTACAGCATGGACCGACGAGTAGATGAGGGTGAGTACGCCATAATGACCAGCAGCGGAGAGGAGAGGACGTGGCACTTCCACTCCGCTCCGTTGGGCAAGCTTCCCGACGGTAGACGTCTGGTGCTGAGCATCGCGGCGGACATCACCGAGCAAAAGCGGGCGGCGGAGGCACTGCGGGAGAGCGAAGATCGATTATCGAAGACCTTGCTGGCTGCCAACGATGGCATGTGGGATTGGGATTTGACGACGGGTGGGGTCTACTTTGATCCAAGATACTATGAGATGGCCGGTTATGAGGTGGACGAATTTCCCCACCAACTGGAGGAATTTCAGAAACGCGTTCATCCAGATGACATCGAGCATGTTATGGGCCAGGCTCAGAAGCATTTGGAAGGCGAAATTGACCGCTTTTTGGTAGAGTTCCGGTTCAAGAAAAAGGACGGCGACTGGTTGTGGATCATGGGGCGGGGAGTGATTGTGGAGCGGGATAAAGATGGTGTCCCTCTAAGGTTTGTGGGCACACACACTGATATCACCAAGCGCAAACGGGC
>CAZDYW010000346.1:0-3480 GCA_964509655.1 uncultured Anaerolineales bacterium | reverse complement strand
CCGCCCCTACGTAATTGCCCGTGTATCATCAAAATACGAACGTAGGGGCGATCCCTCCGTGGTCGCCCGTTCATCAAATGTAAAAGTTATTCCCTCACGGATCCTAACGTGAGGAAATAGCGATGAAACCGATTATCATCTATCAGCTCGGGATGGAACGCGGTCGCCAGCAAGTTCCCTTGGCGGGCCGCTACGACTGTTTCATCCTCCAAACGGGCCAGTACCTCCACGCCCTCTCCGGTGCGCTCGATAAGCGGCGCGCGGATGAAGACCGTGTGAAAGGGCTCCTCTCCCAGCACGGGTATCATCAAGTCGGCCTCGAAGCTATCCACTTGGCGGCCGAAGGCGTTGCGGCGCACTGTGATGTCCATCAACCCAAGCAATGGCTGATCTCCGTCCACTATCTCCTTGGCCATTAAGATCATCCCGGCGCAAGCGCCCCACACAGGGCGCCCCGCTTGGGCCAGGGCACGGATCGGCTCCACCATCTGCCACCTCGCGGCCAGCTTGCCGATGGCGGTCGATTCTCCGCCGGGGATGATCAAGCCATCCAGGCCCTCCAGGTGGCGTGGCAGCCGCACTTCGACCGCTTCGACGTCGAGGCGGGCCAGGATATTCTCGTGCTCAATGAAAGCACCTTGTAGGGCCAAGACACCGATTTTCACTCTCGCTCCTGTCTGAATCCGGTCTCGATCAACTCGATCACTTTTACAGCGTCGGGCGGCTCCGCCACACCCTCGACGCTGCCGTCGGGCAGGTGGACGTGATGCGGGGCGTATGGCAACTCAGGATGATGATGCACAGCATCCCAGCGTCGCACGAGAGAAGCGTTCGCATCTCGCCAGTGATAGGCATACTTCAATCGAGTGATTTCTTCGCCGTCGATGGCAACATATTCGAATAGTTCAAGCAACCCCTCGTCTATCAGCCGAGCGCGAACGCGTATTTTCCCATCTACAGAGGTGACTTCACGTTGCACCAAGCTGTAGCGATACACAAACTCGCTCTCAAGTAGACGCTGTTCCAGATGATCGAAATAGGCAGAGATTTTTGGACTCATTCGGCGTTATTTATTTCCAATAGCTCTATGGAGTGTTGCAGATTCTCGACCATCTCAATAGTAGCTGACCACTCAATGAAGTCGATCTCATCTCCCAGCTCACCGCGCTCAAAAAGAGGATAGAATTCCTCAGAAGTCCATCCGTAGCGCGCTTCGAAGTCCGCTATCTGCGACTTGAGGCGCGACCTTTGACGCAAGAGCTGCTGCCGCTCCCGATCCAACAGTTTGTCAATGGTATGGTCAAATACCTCGTCGGTATACCCGCGCATGTGTACCAGGTATCTCTCCAACTTTCGTACTTTCACCAGCGCCGTTGCCACAGCTTACCTCCCAATTATGTTCTGGTCGCGTCGCTCTTCAAACTCAGTCGCATCTCGTTGCTATCCTCAAACCCCAGCTCTTCGTACAAGGGCCGACCCACTTCCGTCGTATGCAGCGTCACACGCTGGATTCTCTGTTCCTCCAGCCACGTCAGCATAGCTTGCATAATGCGGCGTGCGATACCACGACGGCGATAGTCGGGAACGGTGACCACGCTCATAATATACCCGATGCGGCCCGATAGATTGTTCGGCCCGGGCGGATGCTGATCGATGACCACGCCCCCACTGCCAACCGCCTCTCCCGATGGCGTAAGCGCCAGCCAGCCATAGAACTCATCGGCGGGAAGGGCCTCAGAGAAGTAGGCCGTCGCGGCCTCATCGTTGGCCTCCAATTGTGCCACGTCGTCGAATCCCATCGCCTCGAACATCACTCGGCGCAAGCGCACCAGGTCGGGGATGTCAGCGCCGGTGGCTCGACGGATGGTGATCTCCTCGGTTACCATCCCCGCACCGCGAGCCGCTCTTGATCTGGGATCTCGCTGATGTCGATGCCCACCATCGCCTCGCCCAGGTTGCGGCTCACTTCGGCCAGAATCTCCGCATCGTCGTAATGCGTGACCGCCTGGACGATGGCTTGGCCCCGCCGGACAGGATCGCCGCTCTTGAAGATGCCGCTGCCCACGAAGACGCCGTCCACGCCCAATTGCATCATCAAGGCCGCGTCAGCCGGCGTGGCGACGCCACCGGCGGCGAAGTTCACCACCGGCAGACGGCCCGACTGGGCCACTTCCGCCACCAGGTCATAGGGCGCACCGATCCCCTTGGCGTAGGCCATCAATTCCTCCGGCGGCATCACTGACAGACGGCGGATCTCCCCCAGCACCGCGCGGGCGTGGCGCACTGCCTCGACCACGTTGCCGGTACCGGCCTCTCCCTTGGTGCGGATCATCGCGGCGCCCTCGCCGATGCGCCGCAACGCCTCGCCCAGGTTGCGGCAGCCGCAGACGAAGGGTACTGTGAACTTCCACTTGTCAACGTGGTGCTCCTCATCGGCGGGAGTGAGTACCTCGCTCTCGTCGATATAATCCACGCCCAACGCTTCCAGAATCTGGGCCTCGACGAAATGGCCGATGCGACACTTAGCCATCACCGGGATGGAGACCGCTTCCATAATCTGGATGATTTTCTCCGGATCGGCCATGCGCGCCACACCGCCGTGGGCGCGAATATCGGCTGGAACGCGCTCCAGCGCCATCACCGCGCAAGCGCCGGCCTCCTCCGCGATCTGCGCTTGCTCAACGTTTACCACGTCCATAATCACGCCACCCTTGAGCATCTGCGCCAAGCCGCGCTTAACTTTATCCGTACCTTTTTTGCTATCCATCTCACCCTCCTAACCTCAACTCTCAACCTTAACCCTCAATACTCAATTCTATTGTACCGCATTTAATCCAGGCGTCAACGCTTGAGCCATTCGAGCACTCGCTCCGGCAGTTCATCCCGATTCTCGAAAGTAACCTCCCAGGTCTCGACATGGGGCATCGCCTTGAGCGCTTCCACCCAGGGGTTGGGTTTGCTCATCACCGTCGCGAGCACCGTGTACGGCCCGCCGACGGCCTGGAGCACTGCGTCCTTGAACGGCCCGCAGAAAAGCTCCATTTTGCCGATCTCGTCCACGATGAGGAGCTTCCCGGCCTCCATCGCGCGGCGCAGGGCGGAGACGCCCACTTTTTCGATGGCCTTCACGTCCACGCCGTAGCGGCTGACGCGCGGGCGCCCTCCGCCGCGCAGGTTCACGTGGGCCATTATCGCCTCCCGCCCGTCCAGCGTGACCAGGCGAAAGCCTTTGCGTCCGCCCGGCCCGCGTATCTCCTCGGTGTAGAAGCCACCGGCTCGGCTCCCCAGCGCTTCGACGACGGCCTGGATGATGCTGGTCTTACCGATGCCGGGCCGACCGGTCAGTAGTAGCGTGTGTCCCATTAGGGCCTCCTTTTCGGTTTTGTTTCTCGCCCTACTCGCTCGCGATGGATTGCCAAATCCATCGCTTAGAGGCTGGATCGCCAGATCCAGCCGGGGCAAGGGTCCATTGACTCTGTT
>CAZDYW010000345.1:0-3485 GCA_964509655.1 uncultured Anaerolineales bacterium | reverse complement strand
CGGGTGGATGGCGTCGTCTACGGCACCGCCGCCGGGTTGGGGTACGCCACGATGCTCAATCTCCACTACGTGGTCGCCAGCGGCGGGGTGAATCTGCAGGCCGGTGTCATTCGCATCGTCGTCACCACGCTGGCCCAGGCCAGCTTCTCCGGCCTGAGCGGCTATTTCCTGGGACGCGCCAAGTTCGAGGTCGAGCCGGTGTGGTGGCTGCCCAGCGGCGTCGCTTTGGCCGCGATTGCCAACGGGCTGTTCACCTACCTGCGCGGCGAGCTGACCACCACCGCCCTGCGTCTGACCGGAGGGGGATTCAACCCCTGGCCGGGCCTGGTACTGGCCACGGTCGTCGCTCTGGTTACCTTCGGTGCGTTGTTCTACCTGATCCGCCGGGCCAACCGGCTGACGTTGGCCGGCGCGGACACACGTTGAGTGAGGAGGAGATTGATATGACGACCATACAAGCAACCCACCGTCGCGACCGCTGGGCCGACTGGGCCGTCGTCGCTCTCGTGGCGGTCGTTCTCATCCTGGGTTGGGTGCTGCGGGAGGCTACGTTATTCCGCACTACCCCTTTCACGTTGGATGACGCCGGGATCACCGGGCGTTATCCCGCGAACTGGGTGCGGGAGATGGACGACGATCCCCTGCTGCGTGCCCGCGACCCCCTTGGCGGGGAGTTCGATCCTGTGCTGGCGCTGCGCAGCCGCCCGTTGGCAGCCGAGGTGGAAGCCGTGATGGCCCTGGACGCACTGGCGCTTGAGCGAGCCAAGCGGACGGCCGCCTATCAGACCCTTGACACCGCTCAAGTGCTGGTCAGCGGGGAGGTAGCCACTCAGCGCACCTTCGTCTACGTTCACGCGGATACTAACCCTTACGTCGACCGGCTGCCGGTTGTGGTGCGTGGGGCCGATCTGGCTCTGCGTGATGGCGGGCGCGTCGTCATCGTCACGCTGCTGTCCGGCGCGGATGACTTCGAAGCCTACCAACGCCATTTCCAGACATTCGTCAAGTCCCTGGAGTTCTGAGGTGCCAAAATGAGAAAGCAAATGTCCAGAAAGCTTCAACTAATGCTTATCGGCCTGGCCGTTTTGGCCATGCTCAGTTGCAACATCTCAGGCGGCGATGAGATGCCCACTGTCACCCCTGTTCCGCCGACCCAGGCCCCGCCGGAGGCGACTCCTCTTCCGGAGCAGGAGGAGGAGACGGAGCCCGCGCCCGAGACGGGCGACCGTCAGATCCGCCGGAACTTGATCCGTTCCACCGTCCAGATCGTGGCCCTGATGGAAGGAAGCAGGGGACTTCAGCCCATCTGGACCGGATCGGGCAGCATTATCTCCCCCGATGGCCTCATTCTGACCAACGCGCACGTCGTCTCCGATCCAGAGCATCAGCCCGACGCGCTGGGGGTGGCTATCACCGTTCGCTCCGACGAGCTGCCGGAGGCCAAGTATCTGGCCGAGATCAGGGCCATAGACCCTCAGCTCGATCTCGCCGTGATCCAGATCACCAGCGACCTGGATGGACGGCCCATAGATATGGAGCAGTTGAATCTCGACTACGTCCAGGCGGGAGATTCGGATCTGCTGGAGCTGGGCGATCTGCTGCGCATTCTGGGCTATCCCACCATCGGCGGCGAGACCATCACCTTCACCGAGGGATCGGTGAGTGGGTTCACGCGCGAGCGCGGCGTGGAGGGGCGGGCCTGGATCAAGACGGACGCCACCATCGCCGGCGGCAACAGCGGCGGATTGGCGGCGAATGCGAAGGGGCAGATCATCGGCATACCCACTCAAGTGGGCTATGGCGGAGGGAAGCGTTTCGCTGATTGTCGCTACCTGGCCGACACTAACGGCGATGGGGTGATCGACGAGAACGACAACTGCATCCCCGTGGGCGGATTCATCAACGCCCTGCGTCCCGTCAATTTGGCAGACCCCCTCGTAGAAGCTGCCCGCACGGGCATCGCGCTCAAGCCGACTCCGGTGCCTTCGAAGCTGCCCTCCGGAGAGCCGCGTTTCTTCGACCTGCTCTTCGCCCCCGATGTGACCGATAAAGATCAGCCGACGCGCATCGTCTCCCAATTGCCATCCGGCGTCACCGACATCTATGCCTTCTGGGAGTATGAGAATATGTCCAGTGGCTTGACCTGGGAGGCCCGCTGGTACTACGAGGACCAGTTCATCGAGGGGGCTAGCCAGCCGCCTCAGCCCTGGCGGGGCGAGGATCAGGGAAGCTGGTGGGCCAGCATCTACAACACCGCCGGCCTGGACGACGGCGTCTATCGCATCGAGCTGTACGTCGAAGAGGAGATACTGGTCGAGGGCTCGATCTCCGTCGGCGGCGCGGACACCGGCCCCACGCTCACCGATCTGATCTTCTCCGAGGGCGTCACGGCCGACGACCGGCCCACCAATCCAACCTACCTGCTGCCCTCCGGCATCACCGACGTCTACGCTTTCTTTGATTTCGAGAGTATGAGCGATGGGTTGGACTGGAGGCACGTCTGGAGCTACGAAGGGGAGCCCTTGGCGAGCAATTCCGAGACCTGGAGCGGGGGAGAAAGCGGCTCTGCCTGGGTCTCTCTCAGCGCCGAGGCGCCGCTCGACCCTGGCGCCTACCGCCTGGAGTTGTTTGTCGAGGGGAATCTGGTCGCCGCGTCCGATTTCACCATCGCTGGCACGCAGGCCCAGGAGGCCTTCGGCCCGATCACCTTCGCCGCTGGCGCAGACGCCCAGGGCAATCCCGTGAATCCCGGCACGAGCTTCCCGGCCGGTTTGAAGGAGCTCTTCTTCTTCACCGACTACAGCGGCATGCAGGATGGACTGAGCTTTGAGGAGAAGTGGCTTTATAATGGCGAGGAGTTGATCACCTTCGACCTGACGTGGCAGTCGGGGGCGAGCGGCACTTTCTACGACTCCATCTATCGCACGGGCGGTGACGCGTTCCCGGACGGTGAATACACCCTGGAGTTATATGTCGGGGGACAGTTGGTGCAGCAGGCCTCGGCCGTGATAGGCACCGGCACACCTCCTCCGACCCCCACGCCTATGCCCGAAGGGTTACACATCGAAGGATACATCCTCGACGCCGATACCGGGCGCGGCATCCCCGGTGCCTTCTATGTGGTGCTCAAGCCCGGCGTCACCGCTGATGCCTGGGACGGCAACGAGGCGGACATCTATACGGCGGCGGAGGCCGACGCCAACGGCTACTTCGAGCTGCCGCTGCCACTGGAACGGGGCCAGTCGTACAGCATCATCGTGTGGGCCGAGGGCTACCAGCCCGCCGTGGGAGATGGGCTCCTGGTCGGCAACGAGCCCTCACCGCTGGAGGTGGAGATCGCGCTGCAAAGCGAGTGAGGTTGAGGATTGAGGTTAAGTATTAGGCGGGAGCGGCTCGTGGGGGGATATGGAAAGAGGGCGTGCTCCAGGGAGTAGCATGCCTGGAATGGTCGACCGCCAGTCTGTCAGTTCAACAACCCCAAGGAT
>CAZDYW010000344.1:0-3486 GCA_964509655.1 uncultured Anaerolineales bacterium | reverse complement strand
TGGCGATCCCCTTTGAGCAAAATGGACCGACTGGATTTAAATGCAATTGCCCTATGAGGGGGGAGGTGCAACATCTGGATCAAACTGCTGCGTCGTTTGGCCCCCTTGCTACCGACCGCGCTTTTCGAGCAATTGCGGGCCGCCCCCTCCCCGACGGAGCTTCCGGCGGAGGAAAGGCGCGACTTCGCCGATACCCTTCAACAGACGATCAATCATCTCGGCTCCCTCCACCACACCCTCACCAACTTCGTCCCCCGTTACCTGCTCGATCTCTCCCCCACCCCCGGCGAACCTCACGGCGAACTGCTGGAAGGCTCCTTCATCTTCGCCGACGTGACCGGCTTCACAGCCCTCACCGGCGAGCTCTCCAAGCGGGGTGCCGCTGGTCTGGAGGAGATGAATCGCCTGATGTGTACCCTCTTCGGCGCGCTCCTCGAACCCCTGCTGGATTCCGGCGGTGATCTGCTCGTCTTCGCCGGGGACGCGGTGCTGGCCTACTTGCCCGCACTCCCCGATCAGCCCGAAGGTCAAGACGCCTGCTGGGCCGCCCGTACTGCCCTCCGGCTGGTGGAGGCAATCGCCGAATTCGGTCACATTCGAACCCCCTACGGCGAGTTCTCCCTCACGATGAGCGCTGGCATCGAGCGGGGCCGGGCACTCGCCGCCGTCATCGGCGTCCGGAAGCGAATGGAGCTCATCATATCCGGCGGGCCGGTGCAAGGCGCGACGCGGGCCGAGGGGCAGGGCGAGCCGGGCCAGGTGATCGCCGGGCCGAGCATTTTTCCCCTCCTGCGTCGCGAGAATGAATTCACCCTTCAGGGCAATTTGGTCGCGGGCATCCGGGGCGGTGAGCTGGACGATTACGAACCGGTGCCCCCGGCCCGCCATCGCCGCCGCATCTCCACCATCTTCAGCCGCCGCATCCCCGATTTGATCGAGCATCTACAGTACGCGCTGACCCAGGTGGAGGCTCTGGCTCCCTTCATCCCCCCCGCCGTCTTCGCTCAGATCGCCCAAGGGAAGGACTTCCGCCAGCATCCGCCCGTGGCAGTCCAGTTCGTCAACCTCCTGGGGATAGAGGAGCTGGCCCTTGGCCCGGCCGGCCCTGAGTTCGCCACCACCGTGCTCCAGCGATACTTCGTCCAGGCCCAGGAGATCATAGCCGACCGGGAGGGAATCATCAGCCACGTGGACCCCTACGCCAAAGGCTTTACGCTGCTGAACGTCTTCGGCGCACCAACGCACCACGAGGGCGTCCCGCGCCTGGCCGCCTCAGCCGCCCTGGAGGCTGCCAGCGCCCTGGAGCGCGTCAACCGAGAGTTCGCCCTGGATCCGCCGCTGACCCAGCGGACTGGTATGACGTATGATCGTATCTTCACCGGCGAGATCGGCTATCGCCATCGCCGGGAATATGTCACCGCCGGGCCGGCGGTCAACCTGGCGGCGCGATTGATGAGCAAATCCGACCCTGGTCAGATTGTACTCGATGCGGTCGCCTGGAACGCGGTGCAAGCCGACTTCCGGGCCGAGCCCCTGCCACCGATTCCCCTCAAGGGCATTCCTGAACCGGCGCCGCGATTTGCGTTGCTGGGGATGAGCCAGGGAGAGGGATTGCGGCTCGACGATCTGCGGCTGACCGATTATCCTCTGGTCGGCCACCGCGAGGAGCTGGCGCTGCTGAAGGATCGGCTAGATTCGGCCAGCGCCGGTCGTGGTGAGGCCGTGGCCCTCATCGGCGAGGTCGGGCTGGGCAAAAGCCGCCTCGTCGCCGCGCTGGCCGATTATGCTCATCGGAGCGGGATGGCTATCCTCAGCGGGCGCTGCCGCCCCTTCACCCAGACCACTCCGTACTCGCCCTGGGCCGAGCTGGTCGGGCGCTGGTTCGGATTGGACGCGGATAAGTCTGACGAGGAGCGGAGACAGACTCTGCGAGCGCAGCTTGCCCGCTTCGCTCTGCCCGATTCCTTCCCCGCCTGCGCCGATCTGCTGGGATTGCTTCCCGGCAAATCCGAGGAGGAGCTTCAAGAACCGTTCAGACCTCAAAAGCCCGCTGGTTCCTCCGGTCTCTTCGCCAAACTGAGGCAGCAGGTGGAGTGTGAGCCGGAGGGCGGCGCGGGCTGGGGCGATCTGCTGAGAAAGCGGACGGGCCAGGATGCGGATGCGGAAGCGGCTCGCCCAGAGTGTACTTCCATCTGGGAGACGCTGCACGAGCGGGCTTCCATCTCCCAGGCGCTCCACGCTCTCCTGGAGCGTCAGGCGCTCCGGCGGCCCACGTTGCTGGTCATCGAGGACATCCAGTGGATGGATGACGAGTCGCGGGGGATACTTGAGTCGCTGAGCGCGGCGGCCCCTGAGTGGCCCTTGTTCCTGTTGGTCACCGCGCGGGCTGAAACTGACTGGCCCGGCGAGCGGCTCTTGCTCTCGCCCCTCTGCGCCACCGAGAGCCGAGAATTAGCCGCTTACGCCCTGCGTGCCACTCGCCTGGAGTCCGATCTGGCCGATTGGCTGCTGGCCCAGACCGGAGGCAGCCCGCTCTTCATTCTCTCCTATTGTCATGCCCTGCGGGACGCCGACGCTGTGATGGTCGATCCCGTCAGCGGCGCGGCGCGATGGAGCGGGCCGCCGCCCAAGCTGCCCCTCTCACTCCAGGAGGCGCTGCTGGCGCGGGTAAATCGCCTGGATCAGATGGCCCAGGAGGCGCTGCGGCGCGGCGCGGTCATCGGAGTCGCCTTTTCCGAGCAACTCCTCAAGCACGTGTCAAGCACGTATGCACAGGATGCGCTTCCCACCGACCGCTTGAACGAGGCGCTGGATCAAGCGGCCCGGCGAGGGCTCATCTCCCCGCCGCCACCGGCGCAAAGCTACAGCTTCAGCAGCCAGGCCCTCCACGAGGCCATTTACGCCACGCTCTCCCACGCCCGCCGTCGAGTCTGGCACGAGCGGGTGGGGGATTATCTGGCCCGGTCCTCCGGGGAATATGAAGAGCCGACCCGCTACGAACGGCTGGAGCAAGTCGCTTATCATTACAGCCGCAGCGGCGCTTTCCACAAGGCCGCCCGTTTCAACCGGCTGGCCGGTGACAAGGCCCGCGCCCGCCGGGCGGATGAGACGGCGTTGGCGCTATACGCACAGGTGGAAGAGGCCGCGCGGGGCCTGGAGGATGGAGAAGAGGTCGCCGCCGAGCTCTGGCGAGCCCAGGAGGGCATTGGGGACATCCGTGCCCTGCGCGGCGAGAGCGAGGCGGCCCGCAGCGCCTACGGAGCCGCCTTACAGAATGAGTCATTGCAAGCTCAAGACGCCCGCCGCTTGAGGGCCAAGCTGGCTTTGCTGGCCCCTCTGGAAGACGCCTCGCCACCAACCTGAAGATCCGGTGCTGGAATTCTTTACTGTGGAACCACCAGCGCCGTCTGTTCACGGCGGTGATTACCGCCTGTTATCGTTTTTGACTATCAAGTTCGGTAATTAGACGGCCGAAGCACTTCTACT
>CAZDYW010000343.1:0-3496 GCA_964509655.1 uncultured Anaerolineales bacterium | reverse complement strand
GTCACGCTACAGCGTGTAGCTGTCGCCGGGTTCAAGGACGAGGGGCTCGGCGGATGTCTCGGCGCTCACGCGCTCAGCCCAGGCTTGCGGGTCCTGCTGAATGACATCGAAGGTGTCATAGTGGATGGGCATAACGATGCGCGGCTCGATCAGCTTGACCGCGCGAAGGGCGTCGTCCGGCCCCATGGTGAAGTTGTCGCCGATGGGCAAGACGGCCAGGTCGATTCCCTCCTCGCCGATGAGGCGCATACTGTAGAAGAGCCCGGTGTCGCCAGCGAAGTAGAGCTTCTTCTCCCCGACGGTCAGCAGCAGCCCGGCGGGATTGCCGCCGTAGGAGCCATCGGGCAGCGCGGAGCCGTGGTGGGCGATGGTCAGCTTGAGGTAGCCGAAGGGATGATGGAAACCGCCGCCGATGTGCTGCGGATGGACGCGAGAGAGCCCCTGGGCCTGGAGCCAGTTGCATATCTCGAAGTTGGAGATGACCAAGGCCCCGGTGCGCTTGGCGATTTCCACCGCGTCGCCGACGTGATCGCCGTGGCCATGCGTGACCAGGATATAATCCGCTGCGACCGCATCGGCGCCGATGGGGGCCAATTCGTTACCGGTGAAGAATGGGTCTATCAGGATTTGTTCGCCATCGATATCGAGGGCGAAGTTGGAGTGACCGTACCATGTCAGTTTGATCGCCATACTTTCCTCCTCGGTGAGTTATTGCACTGTCGTCAAGTAATTCCAGCACCGGATTTCAGGCCGGTGTGCTAACGAACCAGATCGAATGATTCTATATTCCAAAGATCGACATACTCATTGGGGTCCAAGATCAAGCCACTGATCTCCGGGCGTGCAGCGACCATCTTGGGCACGAAGTAGAGCGGGAGCACGGGCAGGTCGTAGGAGAAAATGCGCTGCGCCTCGCGGTGGAAGCGGTCGTGATTCTCCATGCCCGGCAGAGTGCTTAGCGCCGACCGACAGGCTTCGTCATATCCCGTGCTGGAGTAACCCGGATTGTTACTCGTGGCCCACCAGTTATCCTCCTGAGGGATTTCGCTGGAGAGGTAGAGACTACAGGGCACGTCCGCCCCGTTGAGCCAAGAGAAAAGTGCCAGCTCAAAGTTGCGCCCAAAAACTGGCCCATCGGGGCCGTCGGCGAAGAACTCCTTGGCTGGGAGATAATCCACCCCTAGATCGATGCCGCAGTCCGCCAGATTCTGGACCATTCTCTGTGCCACTCGTCCCCGGGCCGGGTCGTCATCGGTCACCAGGAGCGTGACGGAGAAGGGGGTGCCACTGGCTACGCCGCTCACTCCATAAGCCTCCCGAATGCCGTCGCTGTCCTCGTCGCGCCATCCCGCTTTCTGCAGCATCGAGCGCCCGATGTCAGGGTCGTAACTCCAGCGATGGATCTGATCGTCAGCGTAGAGCGGGTGCTCCGAGGCGACGTAGCTGTGGGCAAGAACAGGCTCGCCATAAGGGAAGGCCTCGCGTGCGATTTGCTCGCGGTCGATGCAGCGGGCGATGGCCTGGCGTGTTCGCACATCGGCGAAGTAATCCGGACGGCGCACCCACTCGGCCGGGGTGAGCCCGAAATCTAGGTGCTCCCATTCATTGCTGGGGGAGGTGATCAACTGCACCGCGCCGGATTCGGCTGCCTCCAGCAGGGCGGCAGGATCGCCGCTCTCGACGAGGTCCTGGGTGATAATGTCACACTCACCGGTCAGGAGCTGATCGAGCGCCGTGGGCAGATCGGGGACGAAGCGGAAGACCAGCCGGTCGATGTGGGGCAATCCCTCCGATGCGCGGAAGTAGTTGGAGTTGCGCACCAGCGTGATGCGCTCACCCGCGACCCATTCCTCGACGACGAAAGGGCCCCAGCCCAGCGGCTTGCGCTGCGCGACCTCGGCGTTGAGCAAGCGCTCGATGTCGGTCCCGCCTAACATATGACGCGGCAAGGGATGATAAAAATTGAGGAAATAGAAAACATCCCGATAACCGGGAAGTCCGCCCCAGACGATGGTACGCTCGCTCACAGCGTCATAACGTCGGGTGCGTTCCCAACGGTGCCGCAAGGAAGGACTTTCGAGTTCGCCGACTAACTCGAAGGAGTAATGTGAATCGTCGGCGGTCAAGGGCTCCCCGTCCGCCCAGGTGACATCGGAGCGCAGCGTGAAGGTCACCACCAACTGCGTCGTCGTGATGACGCCGCCATCCTCGAAGGTCACTGCCTGTCCATCGGCCCCTATGAGTGCGACGCCGGGCGCGAGGTCCACGACCTGCCCGTTGACGTCCACGACCTTGTCGCCGGCGCTGACCTGCACCGTCTGCAAAGCGGCGTCGCCATCGGCCAAATTGGGGAGTTTTTCCAGGATCACCGGCTGAAATTGATAGGAGCGGGAGTCAATCGGGCCGTCGTAGATGGCCTCTAGCACATTGCGGGCGGCGCGCGAGGGGCCACCGTAGACGAAGAGGGTGTTGGGTTCCTCCGCTTGGCAGATGGTCAGTTCCTTGGGTGGCGTTGGCGTCGGCGTGTCGGGCGGAAGGGTGGGGGTAGATTGAGGCGGCAAGGGCGTCGGCGAAGCAGACGCCGGTGTAGGAGTCGGGTCGGATGGATTGCAGGCCGTGACGAGGCCAATGATTATCAAGGTTATGATAGCAACAAGGTAGTTACGCTTCATCTTGTCTCCTGTGTTACCTTTAGTTCGCTCTCTACTCGCCGCGCAAACGGGCCAACTCGGCCTCCAGTTCAGCGATCCGCTCCTCAGATTTTCGTCGCAGTTCGGCCTCCCGCCGTGCCTGTTCCTCGACCTCTGAGTATGTGGGCAACTTCTCTCCGGTCGATGGATCATACAGCCGCAGGAAACCGTCCTCCGTCCGCAGTTCCAGTCTCAGGGCATTGCTGTACAACTTCCATTCGCCGTCCGCCCCGACTTTCGCCGCCAGCGGGTGATAGTTCCCATTTCCCTTGCCCATACTGAAGCCTTGCAAGGGCGGCTCCAAGTATTCTTCCAGGGGGTCGAAGAGAAAGTACTCGCGCACGCCCAGCGACTCAAAGAGGCCCCGTTTCTTCCACATATCTACCTCGCGTGTGCCGCGCGAACTCACCTCGATTACCACGTCCGGTGCCTTTTCCTCTTCCCATAATTTATAGGTGCGCCGCTTTTTCTTGGGGACGCCAAAGACTACGAACACGTCGGGAGCCACTCGTTCATATGGATAGCCCTGTCCGTAATAGATGAACAGATTCCCAGCCACGTAGACTTCGGGGTCATCCCGGAAGTAGGTCTTCAGCGCCTCGATGAGATAGATCATTTGATCACGATGTATGTCTGTCTCTGCCATGGGTTCACCATCCGATGCCGGGTATTCTATTTCTAGCTTTGCTGCGAGCGATGGAGTTACTACCATCGGAGCAGGGGCTTCAACCATAGTAAGCGTTTCCTGTCCCATCACTTGTCTGGACATCTTTGCCTCCCTCTTTCTTAACTCGGCAATAGCGCGT
>CAZDYW010000342.1:0-3507 GCA_964509655.1 uncultured Anaerolineales bacterium | reverse complement strand
CAAGGTGCTTGCTTGACATAGAGTAACTTAGCGTATAGAATGCTCACAGATGTTTCAAAGCGAATCGCCATGAGGTGGTGTAGATGGAATACAGAGATTACTATAACATTCTGGGAGTTGATCAAAACGCGAGTGAGAAGGAGATTAAGCGGGCCTACCGAAGGTTGGCCCGCCAATTTCATCCTGACCTCAACCCAGGCGACGGGCAAGCAGAGGAGAAGTTCAAGCAGATCAACGAAGCTTATGAGGTTCTGGGCGATTCTGACAAGCGGGCCAAGTATGATCGACTAGGGGCCAATTGGCAACAATGGCAGCACATGGGAGGGGACCCTGGTCAGTTCGATTGGTCTCAATGGTTCAGTGGCGCTCCCGGTGGGGGGCGGACCGGTTGGGGTGATACTGGAGGGGAGACCTTTTCCGATTTCTTCAGCGCCATTTTCGGACAGACAAGAGGGGGACGCAGAGGGGCGCGAACTACCGAGGATATCTTTGGAAACGCAATCTGGGGAACTGGTGGAAGCCAGGATGTGGAAGTGGCTGTGGAACTCACGCTGGAGGAGGCATTCCATGGCGCCACCCGCGTGCTGGAACGAGGCGGTCGCCGCATTCGAGTGAAGATACCGCCAGGTGCGCGAACCGGGGCGCGGGTAAGGATCGAGGGTAAAGGAAATCCAAGCTATGATCGTAGGCCCGGTGACCTCTACTTGAAAGTGACTGTCAAGTCACATCCCACCTTCAAACGTGATGGTGATGATTTAAGCTGTGATGTCGAGGTGGATCTGTACACCGCTGTATTGGGCGGTGAGGTGCACGTGCCCACACTCCAGGGGGATGTCGCATTGAGGATACCGGCTGGCACTCAGGGAGGGCAGACGTTCCGCTTGCGTGGCAAAGGTATGCCAAGCCCAAGCGACCGACAGCGACGGGGGAACCTGATGGCCACTGTTCATATAGAGACGCCCGTCGATCTCAGCGACCATGAGAGAGAGCTTTTCGAGGAATTGAGTGGTCTCAGAAGGAGGTAGCGTATGAACAATCTCAGGCGCTTGTCCATTGTTATGATCCTTTTGGCCCTGCCTGTGCTAGCTTGCAGCGGTCAAGAGGTTTTGTTTGTCTCCACCCCCACAGTTCCACCTCCCCCCACATCTCCTCCGGTGGTGATCGCCACTGCTACCCCTCTGATGGATGAACATATCGCCGAGGTGGAGGAAGTAGATGCCTTATTGGTCAATCTCTATCAACGTACAAACTTGGCCGTGGTCTACGTCGAGGTCTCTGCCGATATGGGAGCGACGAGTGAGCCGTTCGGTAGTGGGTCTGGCTTTGTCATTGACAGGGATGGTCATATTGTGACCAACAATCACGTCATCGAGGGCGCCGACACTGTAAAGGTCACTTTTGAAAATGGCGTAGTGAGGGATGCAGAGGTTGTGGGGCAAGACCCCTACTCCGATCTAGCGGTACTTCAGGTGGATGCGGCCTCTGATCTGTTGACGCCTTTGGAGTTGGGAGATTCTGACATGCTCAAGGTGGGTCAGCGGGTCGTCGCTATAGGCAACCCCTTCGGTCTCGAAGGGACGATGACGGTCGGTGTGGTGAGCGCTTTGGGGCGCACCTTGCCGGCCCAGGTGGCTCAAGATGCCGGCGTCTTCTCCAACCCGGAGATTGTCCAGACTGATGCATCCATCAATCCTGGCAACTCCGGTGGCCCACTGCTCGATTTGCGTGGGCGCGTGATCGGTGTGAATACGGCCATCCGCTCAACGACCGGAGTTAACGCTGGAGTTGGCTTCGCCGTGCCGGTCAATACTGTCAAGCGCATCATCCCGCATCTGATTGAGGAGGGTTACTACAATTATCCTTATCTGGGCATCACATCCGACAATCGCTTCACTGTGGCGGAGCTGGCGGAAGAATTGGATCTGCCTGTGGAGCGAGGTGTGCTTATCTCGGAAGTGCAACCGGATACTGCCGCTGAACGGGCCGGCCTTCGAGGCGGCGACCGAGAGGTGGAGGTGATGGGGGCGACTATACTGGCCGGTGGCGATATTATCATCGCCATCGATGGATATGATCTGCAGAACTTCGATGATCTGATCTCTTATCTGGTGGGTAAGACGGAGGTCGGGCAGGAAGTGACGCTGACCATCGTGCGTGACGGCAGGGAGATGGACGTTCCTGTGACGCTTGGTGAGCGGCCCTAATGAGCGAGTGGATGAAAGTTTGATGTTTGGTATTGCCGCTAACGATTGGTATAGTTAACTTTAGCGGCTTAGGGAAAAGGGGTAATATATGTTCAGACGAAAAGACTTGCGCGAGCTAGCAACTTACGAGACTCAGTCACCAATGTTGAGTGTATACCTCAACGTGGACCCCACAGAGCGCACTACGGATGAGTACAAGTTGGCGTTGCGCCAGATGCTTAAGCATGTAGACGGTGCGGCGCCTCAGGATGTGAAGGCCGTCGAAAGCTTTTTCGACCATGAGTATGATTGGTCGGGCCGTGGAGTGATCGTTTTCTCGTGTGAAGATGAGGATTTCTGGCGCACTTACTCTCTGGCTATCCCTGTACCCTCTGGTGTGACAGTGGCCCGTAAGCCCTATATTTGGCCTCTGGCGGCGCTGCTGGATGCCTACGGCAGCTATCTGGTAGCTCTAGTGGACCGACGACAAGCGCGGTTATTGCTTTTTGATTTAGGAGAGTTACGAGCCGATAAGGAGTTCGTCGGGGAAGATGTGCGCAAGTTGAAACGAGGCCGAGGGTCGTCCGGAGGGCACGGGCGGCGCGGCGGTGCTCCTATCTCCAGCCAACATGAAGAGGAGGTGGTGAAGCGCAATATGCGCGGCGCCGCCGAGGCAACGAAGGAATTCTGTAAAAGGTATGAACCGCACCGCTTGATGATCGCTGGGGCCGAGCGAACAGTAGTGCAGCTCCAGGATGCTCTGCCTCGTTTCCTTCAGGATAAGGTCATCGCCACGTTCAATGCTGATATGAATGCATCGGAGTTGGAAATACGGGATCAGTCATTGGAAATCCTCCAGGAGGTGGAGGAAGAACGGGAGAGGGAGGTAGTGGAAGCAGTCTTTACTGCTGCGGCGAAAGGTGGCAATGGTGTCATTCGTCTGGCCGATACCCTCGGCGCTGCACACGAGGGGCGCATTCAGACCTTGGTCATCGAGCGTGATTATCACGCGCCGGGTTATCAATGTCGGAACTGCGCCTACATTACGGATCAAGCTTTGGAAATATGTCCTTTCTGTGGTGGCGAGTTTGCTGAGATTCCCGACGCTGCGGAGGCTTTGGTTACTCAAGTGATTGAAGATGGCGGCAAGGTCGAGGTTGTGGATTCTGAAATACATCCCAAGGTGGCGAAATTTGGGGTGGGGGCATTGCTGCGATATTAGTTGAGGTATAGGATTAAGGCGGGCAGATAGGCGGATCGGGAGCACACACTCCCGGTCCGCTTTTTTGTTTGTCGGCATGTCTCAAATAGTGAAGCGATTTCT
>CAZDYW010000341.1:0-3525 GCA_964509655.1 uncultured Anaerolineales bacterium | reverse complement strand
AAGTAGAAGTGCTTCGGCCGTCTAATTACCGAACTTGATAGTCAAAAACGATTAAGAGAGCCGAGGAGCGAGGCAATTTCGCTGTCCTCGGCTCTCCCTTTTCTGTGGTTTATTGGGCCACGTCGCTGGCATTGTAGGCGTCGGCCAGGTGGGTGTTGACGTGTACTACGCCTTTGTTCAAGTCCTTGAAGGCGTAATCATCGCTGATGGTGGGCAATGCATCTGCTTTGGCCTGCGTCTTGATGATCGAGCCAGCCGGCACATAGCGTCCGGCGGCGATCTCGACGCCCATCACCAGGCTCTTGGGCTCGATCACGCAGCCCGCGCCGACCTTGGACTTGAACACCATCGACTGCATCCCGACGAAGCTGTCATCGCCGACGAAGGCGGGGCCGTGGATATGGACCTGATGGGCCAGCGAGACGCGGTCGCCGACGTAGATGGCGTAATCCTCGCCATCGACGGTGACCCGGTTGGCTTCGACCGGCTCGCCAGCCTCCCAGGTCTCCAGCGCGTGGAGAATGACGCCGTCCTGAATGTTGCTCTCGTCACCCACCCAGAAGGGCTGGCCCTCATCGCCGCGCACGGAAGCGGCCGGCGAGACCATCACGCGCTTCCCGATATGCACCGCGCCGATGACGGCTGCCAGGGGATGGACGTAGGCGGTTGGATCGATGTCCGGTTCACTGACTTCTGGGCTGAACGACGTTTTTACATTAGCGTGAATGTTCTTCATTTGTGTTTTCCTCCTGATTGTATACTAGGTGTCTTCTCACTCCATCAAGTGAAAATCCACGTCACAGATACGCTTATCCTTTTGTACCTCAATAGAGACGAACTTCGCTTTGATGCCCAACCGTTTATGCAGGGCCGCTGAGGCCATCATCATCGGTACGCAGCTGTAGGGCGGCACCCCGGCCTCCTCCAGGTCAGTCCTCGCTTTCCACAGCAGACAGCCCTCGCAGATCATATCGATCTCTTGGCCTTCTATGATGAGATCGGCATTTTTGACAAGGCCGTATTCGTCGACCAACAGTCGCTCGATTTCCAATAGGATGTCCTTGGGATTCTCGCCAGCGATCTCTAGGCCCAGCTCGTGTTCCATGTCCTCAAGAATATCCTCGCCAATCGTGTCCGCCGTCGCTACAGCAGTGTCTCCAAACAGATCGTGTAGTCCTTTGGAAAAGCCGAAGAAGATGTCGTTGAAAAGTCTAAGTTGCCTAAGTTTCTTTTCTTCCATCGTGGCCATACTTTACCTCCGTTTGCATGACTTTTGTGACAGAACGATATCTACTAATACTGCGTATCGTCAAGTTGCGTTTCCCGCTTTCATAAATTCATACACAACTCCCTCTCTGTGACCAGAAGTATCTTTGGGGGATTGCTTCGTCTCAACTATGATAGTTAAGGGTTTTTGTCAACTAAACAACATTATATCAGATTTTTCAGATTCTTGTGTTGCAGTGTTGTTCCAGTTGTATTTCAGTTTTTTTCCGATAGGAGCCTGGAGGGTGCTGTTGACAAATGGGGATGGTTGTTGTATCCTCAGCGGGAAGAAGAAAAGGGGAAAGGTATGCGAATCTCAACTAAGGGGCGTTATGCGGTGCGGGCTATGTTGGATCTTGCCTTGCACGGCCAAGAAGGACCGGTCCGGCGAGTTGACATCGCCGACCGGCAGCATATATCCGCCAATTACATCGCTCAATTGTTTCTTGATCTTCAAGAGGCCGGGTTGGTGGTAAGTGTGAAAGGCCCAGGTGGGGGATATGTGCTGGCGAAATCCCCGGCTGATATTCGGGTGGGAGACATCATCCGAGCTGTAGAGGGGCCGATCGCACTTGTGGAATGCGTGGCTCCGAGTGAAGAGCCCTGTCCGTTGGCCTCTGATTGCGTCACGCGCAAAATCTGGAAGGAAGCCTCCGAGGCCATTTCTGAGGTTCTGAATGGAATCACGCTTGATGATCTTCGTTTGCAAGCTTGTCAATTAGCGCCTCATCGATCAGAGTTGTGTCAGGAGATATGTCAATAGATACACAACGTTTACGTATCACATTTTCCAAGGATGGCCCACTCAAGTATTGTTCCCATCTTGAACTGATGAAGGTTTGGGAACGTGCGCTGCGTCGCGCCGGTTTGCCGTTGGCCTACTCCGGTGGTTACAATCCGCGTCCCAAGATGCAGTTGGCAAGGGCTTTACCTCTGGGCCACAGCGCCGGGGCAGAGCTTTTGGACATCTGGCTCGAGGAGCAGAGGTCGGTGGGTGACCTCTGCAGCATTCTGGCGAAGGGGATGCCGGAAGGGCTCTCGGTCAATGAGGTGCGTCAGGTGGATCCGAAGGGGCCAGCGATGCAGACTCAGATCGTGGCGACAGAGTATCTCGTGAAGGTCGAGCTGCCTCCCGGACTCGGCGAGGCATTTATCGAGGAGTGGGGCGGGGTGCGAGAGGGAGTTGAGGCGCGCATAGAGCATCTGCTAGCGGAGGATGACGTGCCGCACGAGCGGCGGGGCAAGAGGTACAATTTACGTCCCTTGATCGAAGAACTGCGGCTGGGAGACGTGATTGATGGTGAAGTGGTTTTGGAAATGAGGCTCTCTTCCCGGCCTGGCGCTACCGGCCGGCCCGAAGCGGTGCTGGACGTGTTGGGGCTTGGAGATGCGTTCGCCCGCTACCGTCGGAAACGGCTGATAACTCATTCTTCTTCCCAAACTGGCGCTGAGCGTCAGGTCAATTCTGCCAGGCGATCTACGGGAGAGCGGTAGCCAGCGAGGACCATCTGATGCAACAAATTGTCGGCCTGTGTCAATGTGAGGTGTTCTCGCTCGACTGAAAGGAGGAGGATACCAAGGGTGCCGGAGATGGGAATGCCCATCTGCTGTGCTGTCCTTCGGGCATCAAGGTCATCAGTTAGCACACGGTATCCTCTTTGGGCTGCTACGGCCAAACTAGCAGCTTCACCGGCATTGAAGATGTTGCGCAATTGATCGTAGGCCTCGTATTCCTCTGCCCACCAAATCGGGGGAACGCCACTATGCCAGTTTGGAGTTCGGCAAACGCCTGTTCCGTTGTGGCGACAGCGCCGCCCAGAAGTGTCTGCACCAAGTCAGGTCGCTGGACTGTGGAGAAGTTGGACATCACTGTGTTGTCCAGGAGGGCTGTCATAGGTGTTCTTCTTTTGTTATCCACGTTCGTAACGCTTTGACTTCCGCCTTGGCCTCGGCCAGATCTTCCGGACCCATGCGGATTGGAATACCTAGATCGATGAATCGATCTCGTAATTCTAGTTCGTGCAATCCCAGAAGCTCGGCCGCTTTTCCCAGATTGATCTCCTGATCCTGGTAAGCGCTGATGACCACCGACCAACGTATTTTCTCATCACTTTCGACAAGTTGCTTTACTGCTGCATCGACCAAGCCAGGGCGAGTTCGACGTAGCTTGAGCAATTTATCCAATCCCCACCATTCAAGGGCCGCGCTTAAATTGGTGCTCATATGACAGCCTCCGTCCATAACTTTCAACCTCTGCAA
>CAZDYW010000340.1:0-3527 GCA_964509655.1 uncultured Anaerolineales bacterium | reverse complement strand
TCTCCATTCTCAATCCTCAATTCTCCATTCTCAATCCTCAATTCATACCCCGCCAATTCGGCCACATCGCCCAGGCGCGCGCAGGCCGGCTGCGCCGTCTCGGGAAGCTCCCAGCGGAGCCTATCCCGCGCCACCGCGATCTCCTCCAGGGCTATCGTGCGCCCTTCTATATCCAGCGCCATTTGCAGCGGGGCCAGCGTCGGCGGGATCGCGAGCTCCCGCGTCTCAATCAAGAGCTCACCGGCGGCCCAGCGCTCGGTCGGATAGCGCTCGAACAGCGAGCCAGGGTCACGGGCCAGCACCCCGCTATCCCGAAGCAGCGCCAGATCGGGGGCGTAATGGGCCAAGGGATTCCGTCCATCCTCGTCATCGCTTGCCGCCCGCCAGCGCAAGCTGACGTAGAGCGTGTCACCGGGCTTGAGTTTCTTCGGGCGCGTGGTGTAGCCCTCCAGCACCAGCCCAGGGGCCACCTCGGAGTCGCCGTCCTGGTCAATGTCAATGGAGCGCCAATCGGTGCCACTCCAGGAACCGTAAGGATCACCGCTCTGCCCCACCCCACGCAGCAGCCGCACCGGCCCCAGCGCGAGCCATTCCTCACCGCCGCGCCAGCTCTGCCCAGGGCCGCCATACACCTTGAGGCCGAGGGTGTAGGTGAGCGGCGGGGTCCCCAGCGGCACCGGCAGCACGTAGGTGTTCAGAGCCTCTTCTCCGATCTCCCAGTAGCTGGTGGGCCGGCCCAGCTCGTTGAGCAGCCGCGCGTCGTCGAAGGCCAACTGCTGCCCCTGATCCCAGAGCCGCACCGTCGCCTTGTAATCGAACTCGGTCGGCTTCGTCAAGCGCCAGCGCAGGGCCACGGTGACCGCGCCGTCCGCCTCCGCGACCGCTTGAGTGTAGACGCCGGTCAGCGTCAGCGGGCCACTGGCAGCCTCCAGCGGCTCAGTCTGGGGAAAAGCCCAATCTGATTCCAAATCGTAGCGTGCCACGTCCATCCGATCCACGGAGAAGCGCTCGGTCAGGCGCCCGTTGGCCTCGAGGAGAAAGGGCAGTTGATCGCGGGGATCGATGTCGCGCAGCTCGCGGTAGGTGACCAGGAAAGCGCCGGGCCGATCTTCGAGCAAGGGGCCGAGCTCGCGCAACCGCAATCGCCCGCCCTCGGCGCCGATCTCGCCGGGCAAGTTTACCAGCTCGGCCGGCGCGGGATCGTAGTACCAGAGAGAGTAATCATCGGGAGGCATCAGCGCCGCCTCGCCCGGCCTCGCGCGTTCGCTCAGCGCCGCTGCCAGGGCACGCGTATCGGCCCGGAAGAAACGCTCGTCAAAGAGAGCCAAGCGCAAGGCCATCAGATCGCCGCCCACGATGGCGACCAACAAGATCACACCTATGATCGTAGGGGCGGGAATCCGTGCCCGCCCCTCGCGGGTCAAGACAGACACCGTCCGGCCCAGCGTCAGCGCCAGCGGCGCACCCAGGAACAACAGATAACGCGGGTGGGCCAACGGGCGCATGTACCACACGGGGTAGGCTCCCAGCATGGGCAGCAATCCGCCGCCCAGCGTCTTCAGCAGCATGCCCCGTCGGCGGTCGAGGAGAATGGCGAGCAACAGGGCGATTGCGGTCACCGCCGCGATTCCGGATAGCCAACGGCCCATCAAGTCCACCTTGCCGCTGCCGACCAAGCCACTGTTGAGAAACTCCCACACCATACGCAGGAATCCGAGCAGGCCCATACCGGAGGCACGCCAATCGCGGCGGGAGAGTTTGCCCGGCACCTCGGCGCCCCAGCGGGCCATTGCCAGAAGCCAGGGGACGTATGAAAGCGCCACCAACGCCTGGCTCGTGATCCAGCGCCGCCAGAACTGCGGCGAGCGGCGGGCGGCCCGCTTCCTCGTCAGCAGTGAGATGAGCAATAGAAGATTGATCGCCAACACGATGAAGATTGAGAAAAAGTGCAAGTAGAGGCATACTATCTCGCTCAAGGCGAGCCAGACCCAGTCTCGGCGGCTGCGAAGGCCATCGGGGGGCAAGGCGTTGATCAGGACGAGGAGGTAAGCGGCGGGCATCAGCGCGTACATCCGCACCTCCTGCGCGTAGACTACGCTAGCAGGGCTCAGCGCGGCCAGGAAGGCGGCCAGGAAGCCAGCGCGTCGGTCGGCGAAGAGGCGCTGGCCCGCGCGATAGAGCAAGGGCACGAGCAGCACGCTCATCCACACGGAGAAGAAGCGCAGGCTGAACTCGCTGCGCCCAGCCAACTCGCTCCATCCGGCCAGGGCCAGGAAATAGGTCGGCGGATGGAGATTGTTGGCGCGGTTCAGCACGATTTGGAGCGGCGACAGGGTGGTCAAGTAGGCGCTGGTGGCTTCGTCCATCCACAGGCTCTGGTGATCCAGGCGGAAGAGGCGAAGGGCGAATGAGAGAAGACAGATTGCAAGTATGCAGGTTTGCAAGTTTGCAAGTATGCAGGTTTGCGATTTATCGCTCGCTGACTCGCTGACTCGCTCTATCGCTGACTCGCTGACTCGCTGACTCGCTCTATCGCTCATCTCAGCCTCTTGAAGAGCGAGGCGGTGCGGCGGGCGATGCGCTCCCAGGCGAACTCCTGCGCCAGAGCCTCCGCCCCGGCCTCCAGTCTTGCACGCAAGCCGGGATCGGCGGCCAAGCGAGCCACCATGTCCGCCAGCGACTGAGGATGACGTGGTTCGGCAAGTAACATGTTCTCGCGGGCTCTCACCTCTGGCAAGGGCGTCGCTGGCCGAGTGGTGACAATGGCTCGCCCGTGCTTCAAACATGCGTGCAAGGTTCCGCGTCGGAAAGAGACGCCGTCACGATAGGGCAACACGCAGATGTCGGTCGCCAGCAGCCCCGCCGAGACCAGTGCTGGGCGTGCGTAACCAGACCAATGAACGCGGTCGGTCAGGCCCAGCTCGGCGATCAAGTGTTTTACTTTGTCCGCATAGGCGCGGTTGGTGGGATCGGAACTGCCCACTTGCCCGCCGATCATCAGCAGGTGAGCGGGCAAGCCGCGCTCCACCAGCAGCGCCAGGGCCTGGATCAGCTCCTCGCCGCCCTTGCTCTCGTTGAGAAAGCCGAAGTAGCCCAGCAGTAGATCGTCCGGCCCGATGCTCCAATTAGCTCGCTCTTCGTCGCGGTCATAATCGGGGGGAGGATTGCGCGGGATGTTGCTGCCGATGGGTATAATGCTCAAGCGTTTGGGGTCGACTTCGTCCTTCAGCCGCAGGTAGTCCTCGCGGTTGGTGACGATAGCAGCGCTGACGCGGCGCGCTAAGACATGAACCACCCACTGGCGCAGCGGCCCGGCCTTGGGGAAAAGATAGGGGACTTTCAGATCGTGGAAGGTGACGGTCACGGGCGGTTGGCCGGGGCGACGCGGCGCAAAGTTGATCGCGGGGTGCATATCGTAGGCCGCGGCCTGGTATTGGACATTCAGGACATCCAGCTCAAGCTCTTCCGCGAGTGCCAAGAGCTGTTTCCAGCAGCCCCAGCCCCAGGATTCGACGACGCGATGCACG
>CAZDYW010000339.1:0-3538 GCA_964509655.1 uncultured Anaerolineales bacterium | reverse complement strand
ACAGCACAACGAGGCTGCCGCAAGCAGCAGCCTCGAAAATGAAGCGAACACACTTACCAATCTACCAGCCTACCAATCTACCAACTGCTGTTCGCGCGTGCGTTCCCAGGTCGGACGCGGGGGCTCCTCCTCGACTACGACACGGGTGGCGCCACTGACCGTCGTGAACATCGTGCTCGCGCTCACCTGTACCTCGTATGATCCAGGAGGCGCGATCTGTCCTTCATTATCCAACCCATCCCAGACGATCAAGTGTTCCCCCTGATCCCGTCGCTGGCGCTGGAACACGGTATCCACGCGCTGATTGCCCGCGTTCCAAACTTCGGCCGTCACCGTGGCCGGACGCGAGAGTTCAAAAATGATCACCGCCGGATCACGCCAGCCGCCCGCCTGAAGGTCGCCGGTAAGCGTGGAACGGGCCGCGCGAAGCTCCAGGGAAAGGGGGCGCTGCCAGATGCCGCTTGCCAACCACAACATAACGATGCCGGCCAGAATCGCACCAGTGGCTGCAAGTATGGCACGCACCGGCGAGGGGAGCGAAGTATTGGTCGGCTGTCCGGTCGCATAGGTCACCTCACGCACCACGACTGCCGTGTTGCCAGCCCGATCAACCGCCTCGGCGCGGATGATGTTTTCCCCCTCGACCAACTCCACCAGCCCCTGGAAGCCTCCCTGGCTATCGACCGTCACCTCGCGCCCGTTGAGCCGCACGGAGGTCTGGGGCTCAGTCTGTCCGACGACCAGAAGCGAGGGCTCCCGCACGGTCATACCCTCCTGCACCGTGGTCATAGAGAGAGAAGGCGGGCGGGTGCGCAGATAGACGCGCCGCTCCTCGACCGAGACATTCCCCACGTTATCCGTGGCCTCAACGCGGATGACGTTCTCTCCTTCCTCCAGCACCACATCGACGTTGAACTCGCCCTCTTCGTTGATCTCAGCCTTTTTCTGGTTGACCCGCAGCTCGACGCCGGGGGAGACCTTGCCCTGCACGCTCAACATCTGCTCGTTGATCCAGAGGTTTTTGGGTGGGTTGAGCACCTCAATGGTCGGCGGCTCAGTGCGCAGGGTAATCTCGCGCACGATGGAGCTCTGGTTACCGGCCTCATCCACGGCCACCAACTCGATCCGATTCACGCCTTCCTGGAGGGTGTAGTCGGTGCTGAAGCCGCCGCTCTCGTTGACCTCCAAGGGGTGGAATTGCTCATTCAGCCAGACGGTGGCACCGGGGTCTGTGACCCCCTCGATGCGCAGTTCGCGATCATCTCCCCCTACCTCAGTATCCTCCGGCATGTTAGCCAGACGGATGAGGGGCGGCTTCGTGTCCACGTCCACCTGGACGGTTGAAGCTGCGTTGAGGACGGTCGCTTTCCCGGCGACGCGCACGAAATACTTTCCATCGGGCAGCACTTGCCCCATTCGATCCAGCCCATCCCAAACGAGGGTGTGTTGACCAGCCGCTTGATCCGTCTCCTCTATCAGCTTTCGTACGAGCGAGCGATTGGAGTCCAATACCTCTACGGTGACTGCGGCATCGGTGGAGAGGGAGTAGACAATCGGCACGCTATCCAAGTTTCCATCCTCATTGGGCGAGATGGCGCTATGCTCGGCGCTGACCGTCACGTTGGGTGTGCGCACCCAATCCATAGGAAACAAAAAGACCAAAGTCGCCCCGATGGCGCCGATGGCCAAGATGGCAAGCAAGGGGATGATATTGAAGCGCCGGACTGGCGTAGACCGGCTCTGTCGAGATTTGGATGACTGAGTCAACTCTGTCTTCATTGATGCTCAATCCAAGTCCAGCATAATAATATCTGACTGATCGTCTTGGTCGTCTTCTTCTTTCTGCGAAAGGGGCTCTGGACGCGCTTCAGGGCGCCGAGGGTCCGAGGAGTGATTAAGATCAAATCTGTTTGACACACTGCCACGCTCCTCGGAAAGGGCGCTGTGCGATCGTCCTTTACGCGCCGGTAACCAGGTCGATATCCAAGACTCAGCGCTACGCGAACGAGGGGCCGCCACAGCCGGTCGGTTCAAATAATGGTATACTCCATACGCGGCCACGGCGATCGCGCCGCTCCAACAACATTCTACCACAAAAGGGATAGACAAGGCAAGTTTTTTCCGCAGCCCAAGTGCCATAGGAAGCCCCAGGCTGCCGATTCCCATTCCCAGCAGGCCGACGAGAACGCCCCCGATTTCAAATAGGACGATACCGCCAAATGAACGTGACTTCTCCTGAACAAGCCTGTGGGTCAGCCCCACGCCGTACCCGGCCAGGCCCCATCCCAGTAATTCGATGACGTGCAGTAACAAAATCTGAGAATCCGAGGCGGCGGGTATGGAAACCCGCCCTACATCTAGCGAGGAGATTCCTAACCAAGGTTCGGCCATCCACAGCAAAGTTTGGAGAGAGTTAGCGGTGTGGAAACGGTCGATCAAGCGCCCGGCCGCCAAAGGCACACCGCCCAATTGGGTCAGGTCGAGTGTGGCACCGCACATTCCGGCGAAGGTCTTGAGCCAAAAGGCGCTTCCTAATCCTACCAGCACACCGCCCCACTCGGCCCACCATAGCCCGGCCAGGAGCGGTGCCAGTGGAGCGACGCGGTAGATAGATAAAAGCGGAGCGGCCAAAACCAGCACCAGCCCCGCCAGATACTCCTCGATGAAAAATGCCAGAGGGATCAAGACGGCTAGCGCCAGAGCGGCGATGTAGATTGAGATAGAGTATAGCGGGTAGGCCAACGCCAAAAGAAAGGTCAGATAGCCCGCTATCGGGCGAGCCATCCCGGCCACTAGCACGCCGCCCGCGATGAAGATGCGCCATTCACTCGAAAAAGCATCGGTGGAACGCGCCACGAGAAAAAACAAATAGGCCATTCCCAGAGCGGCTGGGAGGCGATCAAAAAAGACGTGATAGCGTTGATAGAGCCAGGGGCCGGCCTTATCCAGCCTCATCTTTGTCCTCCGAATTACAGATTGGTTCAATCTCCGAGTTTGAACCAATCTCCACGATTCGGCGTGTGGACTCATCGGTAGAAGCAGGGCGGGCGTGTGTGCGAGCCCAGTTACGCAGCGCCGTCACCTGCTCCCGCATCGTCTGTGAAAGGGGAATAGATTGGGCGATGTTGCGCAGTAAGTCCTCTTCTTCCAAATCGCGCTCGGCCTCGAAGGCATCATAGAGACCAGAGATGATCACCTGCTCTATCTCGGCGCCGCTGAAGCCGTCCGTCTCCTGCGCCAAGCGACGCAGATCGAACTTCTGCGGCTCACGTCCACGCTTGAAGAGGTGGATGGCGAAGATTTCCTGCCGCTCATCGAAGCGCGGTAGATCGACGAAGAAGATCTCGTCGAAGCGGCCCTTGCGCAAAAGCTCCGGCGGCAGTTTCGTGATGTCGTTGCTGGTGGCGATGACGAAGACCGGCGCGGTTTTCTCCTGCATCCAGATCAGGAAGCTGCCGAAAACGCGGGCGGCGGTGCCCGCATCGGAGCGACCAGAGCTAGCCAGGCCGGAGAGGCCCTTTTCAATCTCGTCCAGCCA
>CAZDYW010000338.1:0-3558 GCA_964509655.1 uncultured Anaerolineales bacterium | reverse complement strand
CCTGGCCTACGCGGTGTCCCGTCGCCGGGCGGTGATGGAAGAAGAAACCAGGTTTTTTAGAAAAACCTGGTTTCTCTGTAGCCTGTTCCTCTTCCTGATCGCCCTCACCGTCCAGGAGGGCGCGGCGGCGCTGGCCGCTTTGCCCCTTCTGATGGAATGGGTATGGCATCGGGGCAAGTGGCGTGCCTTCGTGTCGCGGGCGTGGCCGGCCCTGCTCTACCCCGTCGTCGCGGCCGGATTCGGGTTGCTATGGCTCCAGATTCCTCGCGAGGCCGGCTACACCGCCTTGACACTTGAGAGTAGGACGCTGTTGTATTTCCTCCAGGGGCTCACCTTCCCCCTCTGGGGGCGACCGTGGGGTTACGGGGCCGCTCAGACCATCCCACCCGTGCTGCTCTTGGCGCTGAGCGTGCTGGCGCTGGGTCTGCTACTCTTCGCCGCTTGGCGTGCCGGGCGGGGCAAGCAAGCGCTCTTGGGGCTGAGCTGGGCACTGCTGGGAATCGCGCCCGCCGCCGTGGGGCTGGAGTACAGCTACGTCAAGCTCGGCTCGCGGCTGTTCTACTACGCTGCCCCCGGTCTGGCCTTGCTCTGGGCCGCTTCCCTCTCCCAAGCGTGCGCCCCTAAGCCGCGAGAGGGTCAGGGTGAGGGGAAGAAAACGCACCTGTCAACCCTGCGCCTATGGCGCATCGGCGGGGCGGTGCTGCTGTTTCTGATCCTCTTGCAGAGCCTCCTCCTGCTGGGCTATTTCCGGCGCACTTATGCCCCCGGCGTGGTCCACCTGGACGAGATGATCCAGACCCAGGCCGAGGATGACGGCGACCAGGGAAGTGACATCTACATCAACTTCCCCGACCGCTACGCGCCCAAGCGCCCGCCCTATCCGCTGGGCTACTGGGGCATGACCTTGGCCCCGGTCTCGGTGGAGCTGAGCGACTTCGCGGACGTAACCTTGGGGGCCAGTGAACGGACCATCTCGCGCAGCATGCCGTGGATCGATACCGAAGCGCGGGAGGCCGGGCCTTATCGTGTCGATATGCGTGGTGTCGTCGCGCAGCCCGACGAGCTCTATCGTTTAGCCCGTGATGCAAGCGCGGTCTATCTCTCGCGCTACGCCGTCGATGGCACTTTCTCGCTCCAGTGGGCTGGGACGGTCGAGCCCGCAACTTCAAGGACGTGCCGGATGGCCGTCTTCAGTCGCACAGTTTGTCTCCAGGATGTGCGGATCGAGCATCGGGCCGGCGAATTGGTGCTCGACCTGACCTGGCTTAGTCTTTCCGAGGCGCGGGTTCACGATACGATCTTTGTCCACCTGGGAACGCCCGATCAGCCCCCTGTCGCCCAGGCCGATGGCGACGCCTGGCGCGGGATGCTTCCCTTGAGCGTCTGGCAAGCGGGAGATGTGATCCGAGAGCGACGGGTTATCCCGCTGCCGAAGGATATGGTGGGTGCGGAGTACGAGATTCAAGTGGGGGTTTACAATCGCGTCACCGGCGAGCGCTTGCCCGCGCGGACGCACGCGGGGGAGGTACTTCCCGACGGCGCGCTCATCATCGAACGGCGCAAGTGATTATTTGCCAACTAAACCCTGTCAGGTATAATCCTAACCAAGTAGATTCCCCCGAGGAGGTGGAGTATGATTGAAGTAGAGGTCGAGAGCATCCGCATCAGCTTAATGTCGGAACATCGGGTTATCATCCTCAAAGCGCTAGAAGATGAGTGGTACCTCCCCATCTGGGTTGGCCCTTTCGAGGCCGAGGCCATCGCCATTCGGCTGAAGAATGTCGAGGTTTCCCGCCCTTTGACCCATGACTTGCTCAAGAATATGATCAAGGACCTGGGGGGGAGCGTCTCTCACATCCTGGTGGACGATTTGCGCGACGATACCTTCTACGCCCACATTCACCTTGATGTGAACGGGCAACCGATGTCCGTCGACTCGCGGCCCTCCGATGCCATCGCTTTGGCGGTGCGGGTGGGCGTCCCCATATACGTTGAGGAAGAGGTAATGCGACAAGCTGGCATCTTCCCCGATGATGACGTCAGCGAGGAGACGGAAGAAGACCTGGGTGCCTTCCGTGACTTCGTGGAGGATTTGGACCTGGGCGAACTGTAGCGACCAGAAGTGAGGTCTATGGCAGCTCCCGACAAGCTTGTACCTCAGAACATCGAGGCCGAAGAGGCGGTGCTGGGCTCTCTGCTCATCGATCCCGAGGCTCTATTTCGTGTAGCGCCCTTCCTGAAAGCCGATGATTTCTACATCCAGAAGAATGCCTGGATCTACGAGGCGATCCTGGCTCTCCACGAGCGACGCGAGCCCATCGATTTCGTCACGCTATGTGATGAGTTGGAGCGTCGCGAGCAACTGGAAGGAGTCGGAGGCGCCGCTTACATCACCCGGCTGATCAACGCCGTCCCCAGCGCCATCCACGTCGAGGCCTACGGCCACATCGTCGAGCAAGCAGCCATTCGCCGACGCTTGATCAGCGCGGCCAGCCACATCGCCAAACTGGCCTATCAGGAAGACGAGAACATTGACCAGACGGTCGACCGCGCCGAGCAGAGACTCTTCAGTGTCTCACAGCGTCGCATCACGCGCGACCTGGCCCCTATTCAGGATGTCATCCGCCGCTATTACGACCGCATTGAGTACCTCTACGATCATCGCGACGAGCCCCTCGGCGTGCCCAGTGGATTCATCGATCTCGACCGTTTACTGGGTGGATTCCAACGCTCCGATCTGGTGCTCGTCGCCGCCCGCCCCTCCGTCGGCAAGACTTCTCTCTGTCTCTCTTTCGCCCGACACGCCGCCAACTTTGGGCAGCGCGTCGCCGTCTTCAGCCTGGAGATGTCTTCTGAGCAGGTCGTCCAGCGTCTGGTAGCCACGGAGACGGGCATCGACGCCCAGCGTTTGCGCCTGGGGAACTTGCGCGAGGATGAATGGCCGCTTTTTACCGAGGCCACAGGCAAGTTGTCCGAGCTCCCCATTTTCATTGATGACACCCCCTCCATCTCCATCCTGCAGATGCGCACCAAAGCTCGGCGCTTGCACGCCGAGCATGGGCTCGACCTCATATTGGTCGATTATCTTCAGTTGGTGACCGGCGACGTTCGCTCCGAGAGCCGCGTGCAGGAGGTCTCCTACATCTCCCGTTCCCTCAAGGGGCTAGCGCGAGAGCTGGATGTGCCTCTGATCGCTGCCTCTCAGCTCTCCCGCGCGGTGGAGCAGCGCACGGACAAGCGCCCTATTCTGGCCGATCTGAGGGCTTCCGGCTCGCTGGAGCAGGACGCTGATGTGGTGATGTTCATTTACCGCGACGAATTATACAACCCCGATACAGAGATGCAACACATCGCCGAGATCATCATCTCCAAGCATCGCAACGGTCCCACGGGCACCGTTCAGCTCTTCTTCCGCGAACGGCTGGCTCAGTTCCTCGATGCCGAGACCCGGCATGAGCCGGTAGGATTTTAACCCCCAGCGGCAAGTCTCGCTTCTTCTACTTCGCGAAAGCGCCATTTCAGAATCCTCAATTTATCCGCTTTCTTTTGCCAGGAAGG
>CAZDYW010000337.1:0-3560 GCA_964509655.1 uncultured Anaerolineales bacterium | reverse complement strand
CGCAGCGCTTCGATGGGATCGAGTTGCGCCGCCTGCGTGGCCGGATAATAGCCGAAGAAGATGCCCACCGCCGCCGCGGCCGCGAAGGCCAAGGGGACCGATGTAGGCACCAACTCGGTGCGCATTGAGCCTAATTTGCCGAAGAGATAAGAACCACCTACGCCGGCCAGGATACCCATCAACCCACCGATCAAGCTGAGGATAATGGCCTCCAGCAGAAACTGCATGCGCACGTCACGTGGACGAGCGCCCAGCGCTTGCCGCAGACCTATCTCGCGCGTCCGCTCGGTGACGCTGACCAGCATGATGTTCATGATACCGATGCCGCCCACCACCAGTGAGACGCCCGCCACCCAGCCCAGCAAACTGCGGAAAGCCTCGGTCGTCGAGGCCTGAGCGTCGATGACACTATCCTGCGTCATCAAGCTGAAATCAGGCTCCGTGGGGGAAACCTCGTGCTCCCTGGCCAGCACAGTCGTAATGTCATTCATCACCTCATCCATCACATCCCTGCTCTCAGCCGAGACGAGCAGAGTGCGCAACTTGTCTCCCCCAAAGTGGCCACTCTCGAATCGCTCGAAGATGACGGTCAGGGGGATGTAGATACGGGCATCGTAATCTGTATTGCCCACCACTCCTTTCTTCTCCATCACACCGGTGACGACGAAGTTCACAGAACCGATTTTGACCTTCTGGCCCAGCGGGCTTTGCTCGCCAAACAGCTCCTGCGCGACGCTGTAGCCCAACACGGCCACTTCTTCCTCTCGGTCATTGTCCGCGTCGGTGACGAAGCGCCCCAGCGCCACTTGATACTCGCGCACGGCGGGGAAGCCGGCCGTCGTCCCCACGACAGAGACATCGGAGATCGTGGACTCAGGCCCCTCGACATCTTGGGTGGTCGATTGCTCGGCCGAGATTCCATTGATGTGTTCCACTTCCTGCTCGATAGCCTCTAGCTCATCGGGATATTCGAAGCCGGGCATCTCGCCTCTTTCTCTAAGGCCACCTTGCTGAAACGATGGCATCACCACAATCAGGTTGGCGCCCAGGGCGTTGATCTGATCCGCGATCTCCGCCTCCGCCCCGGCGCTGACGGACATCATCACGATCACGGCTGCCACGCCGATGATCACGCCCAAGGTGGTGAGAAATGAGCGGGCCTTGTTCAGCGTCAGACCCTCCCAAGCTACTTTCAGTGTTCGCCGGAAACTCATGCCTCTCCTTCCTTCACGGGCGTGACTGATTCTAATTGTCCCACAGCTTCCACATTAAGATCATGCGCGATCACCTTCCCGTCGCGCAGAGCGATGATGCGTTCCGCCTCCGATGCGTCCGTGGGCGAATGGGTCACCATCACGATGGTCGAGCCCTGCTCGTGCAACTCGTGCAGCAAGGCCATGATCTCCTCGCCCGATTTCGTGTCCAGGTTGCCCGTCGGCTCATCGGCCAGCACGAGCGATGGATCGTTGATCAGCGCCCGCGCGATGGCCACACGCTGCTGCTGCCCGCCAGAAAGCTCGTTGGGCCGATGGTCGATGCGGTCACCCAGGCCCACTGATTCCAGCGCCGCGACGGCGTATTCTTCCATCTCCGCATCCGATAGGTGTTGGTGCCCATTGTAGAGCAAGGGCATCATCACGTTCTTGACCGCCGTCAGGCGCGGCAGCAGGTTGTAGGACTGGAAGACGAATCCGATGCGACGGTTGCGAACACCGGCCAGCTCCTCCTTGCTCAGCTTGCTCACATCCTCGCCCTCCAGCCGGTAGATGCCGCCCGTGGGCCGATCCAGGCAGCCCACGATGTTCATCAGCGTCGATTTGCCGGAGCCGGAGGGGCCCATGATGGCCACGAACTCGCCCCTATTGACCGTGATGCTCACCCCGCGCAGCGCGTGGACAGCGTAGGCATTTTGTGCATCTCCGTCTCCCATACCGTAGACCTTGGTGATATCGCTCGTCTCGATGACGTGTCTCACAATATCATTCCCGCCCTGCGCATTCTCCATCCGTGTCATGGCCTACCTCCTCCTGGGCCACCGCCACTGCCAAACAACCCGCCGCCCGGCATACCTGGCGGGCCTGGCATTTCTTGCTCTTCCTGCTCAGATGTGCTTGAGGCAATGCTCTGGCCTATGCTGACCACCTCGCCAGCTTCAAGGCCGGAGATGATCTCGGCGTTGACCGGGTCTTGCAGTCCCACCTCGACCGGGCGCATGGCCAGCTCCCCATCGGGCTGGACCACGAAGACGGCGTACTGCCCATCGCCGAGCTCGCGCAAAGCCTGCACGGGCGCCAGCACAACGTCAAGGGCCTCGGCGCTGATCACCTCGATGTCGGCGTTCATCTCGCCAAGCAGGGTGACCTGCTGCGAAGAGAGATCGAGGCTGGCCCAAGCTTGCACAGCCAGCGTGTTGTTCACCGTCACCAGCGCCGGATCGATGCGCGTGACCGTGCCGGTGAATGTCTGATTTGGTAAGCCTTCGAACTCAATCTCGACCCGGTTGCCCACCGCCTGTGGTGAGCCTGTCGAACCCACCACACTGCCGGCATCCGACTCCTCTACCCAGAACTCCACCTGCGGGTTATCCAGATCAGCGATGGTGATGATGGCCTCCGTGCCCACCTTCTCACCCGGTATCGCTGCCACGTCTACTATGACGCCATCGAACGGAGCGCGTAGATTAGCCGCATCTAATGCATCGCGGGCCTCATCGAGCGTCAGTTCAGCGCGATCCACGCTCAGCTCAGCCCGCTTGACCGTATCCGTGGCCGGTTCACTTTCCAGAAGCTCCAAATTCTCCTGCGCTTGCAGCACCTGATTTTGCGCCTGATCGACACCGTTCCAGGCCTCCAATTCCTCCATCTTGGCCTCGTTCAGGGCCTGGTTGAAGCGATACTCCGCCGTGGCACGCTCGTTCCAGGTCTTCTCCAGCTTGCTCTGGTCAGCGCCATTATCCTCGGCATTCAATTGTTGATCGGCATACCACTGAAACTCGATCTGGCGGGCACGCACATCGGCGTCCAGATCGGAGTTTTGAGCGCTCTCATAGTTGTATCGGGCGACGGTCAGCGATGATTGAGCGCTCTGCACGGCTGCCTGGGCGGAAGCCAGCTCCGCATCGCTGGCGCTCTCCGTGGCATCGGCCAGATCGAGCTGGGCCTCGCGCAGGTTAATCTCCGCCTCGGCCACGTCCAACTCAAGATCATCCGTCTCCAGCTGCGCCAGCAGATCGCCTTCCTGCACGCGGTCCCCGATTTCCACCAGCACCTCGTCCACGTAGCCAGCCACCTCATCCCCGCTTTCAGTCTCGAAACCAAGCTCCCGCTCGGCGGCCGGGTACAAGACGCCACTCCCGCTGACCGAGATGATCAAGTCGCCGCGAGCGACCTGGGCCGTCATAATGGCCTGCTCGGTCACTTCATGGCCTGGCAAGTAAAAGTAACGGTAATACCCATACCCGCCGCCAGCCAGCACCAGCACAATAATCAATCCCACCCAGAAAATCCTCTTACGAAACATACCACCTCCTCAACCTTAACCTCAGGGCAATTGCATTTATC
>CAZDYW010000336.1:0-3561 GCA_964509655.1 uncultured Anaerolineales bacterium | reverse complement strand
TGGGACGGGGATCTGACGATCCCCTTAGAGCACAAACTGATGGGAAACTTCCGCCGAGATGTACTAGTCCGCGGGGGAGCTAGTCGGCGGGCATGCCCTGAGCGCAGTCGAAGAGTCAGCGGAGCCGTAATCCCTGACTTACAAAGCGCTGTTTCCCTGTACCAGGGTCCCTTTCTGGAGGGCTTCTCCCTCAGAGGCTGCCCGGCCTTCGAGGAATGGGCGCTGTTCAAGCGCGAATATCTCAACCGGAAGATGGTTTCAGTACTTCAGCGCCTGGCGGTCTACGCCGAGCAGACCGGTCGCTATGACCAAGCCCGGCACTACGTCCGGCAGCAGCTAGAACTGGAACCCTGGCAGGAAGAAGCGCACCGACGGTTGATGAGACTGCTGGCGCTCGACGGTCAACGCAGCGCGGCACTGGCCCAGTACAAGACATGTCGCCGCTTGCTGAGCGAAGAGCTGGGCGTTGAGCCAGCGCTGGAGACCACCGCGCTCTATGATGGCATCCGCGATGGCAAATTAGGCAGCGAAAGAACACAGCCGCATGAACATACGGAAGTTCCTCCCGTTATCTCCTCGATCTCTCCTCTTCTCTCACCCCCATTCGTGGGCCGGGAGCGCGAATTGTCACAACTGGAGGGATTCTTAGAAGCAGCGCTCGCCGGGCAGGGCAGGGTGGTTTTCGTCGCCGGCGACGTGGGCAGCGGCAAAACGGCGCTGATAAACGAGTTCATCCAACGGGCTATGGGGAGGCGCAGCGACGTCGTCGCGGTCAGCGGAAGCTGCAACGCGCGCATCGGCATCGGTGATCCATACTCGCCCTTCCGCGAAATCGTGCAACTGCTGACTGGAGACATCGAGGCCAAACGCGCGGGAGGGGGCATCACGCGCGAGCATGCCCGGCGCCTGTGGGCCGTGCTGCCCGACGCGGTGCAGGCACTGGTAGAGTTCGGCCCGAACCTGATCGACCTCTTCGTGCCTGGAGAGGCCCTGGCGCTGCGTGCGGAGGCTTTCGCACCCCGGGAGGCGGAATGGCGTGTACGGCTGGACGAGCTGGTGCGACGCTCGACGCGCTTTGACTCAGCGGACCTCCAGCGGGGTGATCTGTTCGAGCAGGTCACCAGACTGCTGCGCACTTTGGCACGCCGACACCCCCTGATCCTGGTGCTGGACGATCTGCAATGGGCTGACGCCGGTTCCATCAGCTTGCTCTTCCATCTGGGGCGGCGGCTGGCAAACAGTCACATCCTGGTCATCGGCGCTTACCGGCCCGATGAGGTCATCCGCGAGCAGGGCGTAGAGCGCCACCCATTGGAAGCGGTGCTTCACGAGTTCCAGCGCGAGTTTGGGGATAACCAGATCGACCTGAACCGGGCCGAAGGGCGGCGCTTCGTGGACGCTTTCCTGGACAGTGAGCCTAATCGATTGGACGGCGCCTTCCGCGAGACGCTCTATCGCCATACGAACGGTAATCCGCTCTTCACCATCGAGTTGTTGCGGGCCATGCAGGAGCGTGGCGACCTGGTTCACGACGAGGCGGGGAGATGGATAAAGGAACCGCTGCTCGATTGGGAGAAACTCCCGGCACGGGTGGAAGCAGCGATCAAGGAGCGGCTCGGTCGGTTATCGCCCCAATGTCGGAGGATATTGAGGGTGGCCAGCGTGGAGGGGGAGGAATTCACCGCCGAGGTGGTAGCGCGCGTGCAGGGGCTCGACGCGGGTGATGTCACCCGGCTCTTGAGCGGCCCGCTGAGCAAGCACCATCGTCTGGTGGTAGCCCAGAGCCTGCGGCGGACGGATGGGCAGCGGCTGTCCCGTTATCGCTTCCGGCATTATCTGTTCCAGAAATACCTGTACAATCATCTGGACGGGGTGGAGCAGGCGCGATTGCACGAGGCCGTAGGAGACACATTGGAAAAGCTATGCAAGGGGTCAGACATGATCATGCATCTGGCCCACCACTTCGAGGCGGCGGGCATAATCGACAAGGCGGCCGATTACCTGCTCCGAGCGGGAAAAAGAGCGGTACAGATGTCCGCTCACCAGGAGGCTATCGTACATTACACGCGCGGGATCGAACTACTCAGAACCATGCCGGAATCCCCCGAACGTGCCCGCAAGGAACTGGTGCTGCAAATCGCCCTCGGTACTCCGCTTCAGGCGCTCAAGAGCTACGGGGCGCCGGAACGAGGTCAAGCCTACGCCCGCGCCCGCGAACTGAGCCAGCAACTGGGGGATGTGAGGGACACTTTTCAAACCTTGCTTTTCCAGTGGAGCTTTGATATGCCACGGGCGGAGCACCGCAAGGCGTTCGATCTGGCGGAGCAGCTCCTCATCCTCGCCCGCCAGATGGAGGATCCGGCGCAAGTAGCGGTGGCTCACATGACGCTGGGAATATCCCTGTTGTACCTGGGAAAGTTCACCCAGGCCCAGACCCATCTTGAGCGTGCTCTGGTCGGCTACGATCCGCAGCGGCATAATCCCCTGGCGATCCCCATCGGTCAAGACCTGAGAGTGACCTGCAAGGCTTATCTGTGTTGGGTTCACTGGCTCCTGGGATACCCTGGCCGGGCGCTGCGACTGACCACGGAGACGCTGTCCCTCGCTCGCCAGTTGGAGCACCCCTTTAGTCTGGGATTCGCTCTGGGCATAGCCGGTTGCGTGATACACCTGCTCTGTGGAAAGTATGATCTGGCGCTGGCAGACGCAGAGGAGTTGCTGCGACTCTGGGAGGAGCAAGGATTTCCACTCTATCGGGCCTGGGGCTTGTGCGTCAAAGGCCGGGTGCTGACCGAGCGAGGGCGGATGGAGGAGGGGCTCGCCAGCCTGCGCGAGGGCGTGACGGCCTGCAAGAAAATGGGCATCATGGCCTCCCACACGCAACAGCTCGCCAACTTCATTGAAGCCTGTAGAAATGCTGGTGAGATCAAGGAGGGCTTGAGTGTGGCGGATGAGGCGCTGGTGCTGGTGGAAGAGAACGGCGAGCGCCACTTCGAGGCGGAGCTTTACCTGCGCAAGGGAGAATTGCTGATGGAGGATGGATCTCTCGTTGAGGCCGAGGATTGCTTGCGCCACGCCATTGAGATCGCTCGTCTCCAACGAGCCAAATCGTGGGAATTGCGAGCAGCGATGATCCTCTACCGTCTGTGGCGGCGACAGGGCCGAGAGAACGAGGCACAAAAATTGCTGTCTGACATCTATAGGGAGTTTGGCGAGAAGATCGACGTGCTCGATTTACGGAAAGCGCGAGCATTTTTGAATGAAAGCTCTGCACCTGCGAGTTGAATCCAAGCAAGGTTAGAGCCCCTGGATAACGATAAAACTCACCGATTGGTGGGTTTTTGTTTTTGTGGGGTCTCTAGGATTTCGCGGGGTTTCGCTCTAAGGGGATTGCGTGCAACCTTTGGTTGCCGATCCCCGCATTTTGCGGCACAGCGTCACTTTGTCCCTAAATGTGGCTCGGATTGCCAAATACGAGCGGAGCACGGCTGACGCCACGCGAAATCCCAAAGTGCCGTTACCGATCAAATCCTTACCAAAATGCATTCAGTAAAGGATGTG
>CAZDYW010000335.1:0-3612 GCA_964509655.1 uncultured Anaerolineales bacterium | reverse complement strand
TTGGGAAGTTGGTAGATTGGGAACCAGTCCCCCAATCTACCAATAACCAATACACAAGCGAGGTGGCTATGAACCAAGTTATTGGACTGAAATGCACTATCTGTGGAAAAGAGTACGAAGTCGACGAGGTTGCTTACGTCTGTCCCCAGCACGGCGACGATGGCATCCTCGACGTCATTTATGACTATGATTATGTTGCTCGGCAAATCACGCCGGAGAAGCTGAAGGATGATCCCACGCGCTCCATCTGGCGCTACCTGCCGCTGCTGCCGGTAGACTCTTCGGTAGTGCAGGAGCTAACGCCCGGTACTGTGCTGGAGACGGTCGGCTGGACGCCGCTCTACGCGGCGCCACGCTTGGCCGATGAGTTGGGCCTGGAGCACTTGTGGGTCAAGGACGACAGCCGCGAACCGACCGCGTCGCTCAAGGATCGCGCCTCGGCGGTGGCGGTAGTCAAGGCTCGCGAGGCGGAGTATGAGATCATCACCACCGCCAGCACCGGCAACGCCGCAGCGGCTCTATCCGGGCTTTGCGCCGCAGTCGGCCAGCCTAACGTCATCTTCGTGCCGCGCACCGCGCCGGAAGCGAAGATCGCGCAACTGCTGGCCTATGGCTCCACGGTGCTGTTGGTGGACGGCACGTATGACCAGGCATTCGAGCTGTGCCTGGAAGCGGCACGGGCCTTCGATTGGTACAATCGCAACACCGGTTACAATCCCTATATGAGCGAGGGCAAAAAGACGGTCGCCTACGAGCTCTGCGAACAACTGGATTGGCAAGCGCCGGACGTCGTCTTCGTTCCCGTCGGCGACGGCTGCATCATCGGCGGGGTGCATAAGGGCTTGAAAGACCTGTTAGCGCTGGGCTGGATCGATCATATGCCGCGCATCATCGGCGTGCAGGCGGCGGGATCCTCACCGCTGGTGGACGCCTGGGAGCGTGGCATCGACGCCACGGAAATGGAGCCGGTCGAGGCTCACTCCGTCGCCGACAGCATCGTCGCCGGGCTGCCGCGTGATCGCATCAAGGCGCTGCGGGCAGCGCGTGAGACCGATGGCGCTTATCTCCGCGTGAGCGATGAGGAGATTCTGGCCGCCATTCCCGCGTTGGCCCAAGGATGTGGCGTCTTCGCCGAGCCGGCCGCGGCTGCGGCCTACGCCGGACTGGTCAAAGCGATTAAGCGAGATCTGGTGGCGCCCAATGAGCGCGTGGTTGTCCTAGCGACCGGTTCTGGCCTCAAGGATGTTGCCAGCGCGATGAAGGCTGTGAGGAGGGAGCCGCCAGTGGTAAAACCATCACTGGAAGCTGCCAAGCAGGCCATACAAGCGGCCTTCGCAACGGGGATGTAACGCGAAAGAAACTCTCAATCCGACAGTTTCAACTATAATATAGCTATCTCCCATGAGAGACTTACTGCTTCACTCCAGAACATCCTGATAAGTTCATGAACATTTGACAGGAGGCAGCTTATGGCTGATGTCACATTTCTTGGAACTGGCGGCGCATTCTCTGCTGGGCGGCGGAGCAACGTGGTGGTGCTGATCGAACAAAATGGCTTCCGCATGCTGGTTGAATGCGGGCCGGTCATTATGCAGCAGCTGGCGAGAGCCGATCTCAAAGCCACCGATATTGAACATCTCTTCATCTCCCACGCCCACGGGGATCATATGCTGGGTTTGCCAATGTTGGCCCTCAGCCGCATCAACGCGCCCACGCCGCTACACGTTTACGCCGGCTCGAATACGCTCGCCACTTTACAGGTGCTCGGCCCACTTTCCTTCTCCAGCCTCAAGCTCCAGTGCCTCAACTTCCAATGGCACGAGCTTTCAGAGGAGGGGACCAATGGCATGGAGGTCACGCCGGGGGTCGATCTGCACACCGCTGTGCTCAAGCATCCGCCGGGCGTGCCGACGCTGGCCGCGCGATGGGATTTCGAGGATGGCCCGTCGATCACTTTCGTCACCGACACCCGCCCCAGTGAGGCGGCCATCGAGCTGGCGCGGGGCAGCGATCTTTTGATTCACGAAGCATCCTTCAGCGCCGTGCTCCAGCCGAACGAGGACGCCGCCGCGCACTTCCACAGCACTGCTAAGCAAGCGGGCGAAATAGCGCGCCGCGCCGATTGCCCGCGCCTGGCATTGGTGCATCTGGGGTTAGAAATCGGCGACCATCCCGAAGTGTTGGTTGAGGAGGCACGCGCCGGCACCGACATGGAGGTCATCGTCCCGGAGGACGGCGAGCGAATAAGTGTATGAACGAGTTGATGATGAAAAACTGGCGCCTACGGTAGCCCGACAATGAGAACGTCATCACATGACAGGACGATTCGCATCGCCCTGCTCATCCTGCTCTCCGGCGCGATCTTCGGCTGTCTCGATTCATCGCCCACCCATACCCCAACCGCACCTACTCCCCAAACCTCGCCCCTCACGCCACACACGCTCTATTTGCCCGGCGTTAGCGGCGGCGGGGATTCCCCTCTTTCCACACCCACCCTAAAAGCCTCACCGGGTCCACCGACATCTCAACCGACTTCGGCAGGTCCGACTCCACTGCCGCCTCCGGTGCCCAAACCGGATTACGGCGTGCAGGTACATCTCATGGCCGGCGACGTGGATAAGACATTGCGTTGGGCACAGGGGCTGGGCGTGGGGTGGATCAAGCAGCAGGTGGAATGGCACACTATCGAGCACGGCCCGGGTAATTTGGATTGGGTCACCCTGGATCGCGCTGTGGAAGCAGCCGACAGATTTGGCTTCAAGCTGCTGCTCAGCGTGACGCACGCGCCCGACTGGACCCGCGATACTACGCTCGAAAGCGGCCCGCCGTTAGACTACGCGGAGTTCGGGCGTTTTATGGAACAGTTGGCAAGGCGGTACGAGGGCCGTGTGGCGGCTTATGAGCTCTGGAACGAGCCCAACCTGGCCCGCGAGTGGCGCGGCGATGAACTCGACCCGGCCCGTTTCGTCGATCTGGTCGCGGAGGGCGCTCAGGGGGTGCGGGCCGGCGATCCCAGCGTGATTGTCATCAGCGGTGCGCCCGGCGTCACCGGCATCAACGACGGCGTGACGGCCATCGATGACCGTGTCTTTATGCGCGGGATGTATGAGGCCGATGTCGAGCAGTGGGTGGATGGCATCGGCGCCCACCCCTATGGCTACGCCAATCCCCCCGACGAGAGCGCAGAGGACGCCGAGCATGCCGCATCCAGCCACAATGACCATCCCAGTTTCTTCTTCCGCGACACGCTGGAGGATTACCGTCAGATTATGCTCGAATATGAGGACGGCGCGCGGCCCATCTGGGTCACGGAGTTCGGCTGGCCCTCGACCGAGGGGCTGGGGGAGATGGACACGACCGGCTGGGAGTATGCGGCTGAAATCAGCGAAGAGGAGCAGGCGGGTTACGTCGTGCGGGCCTTCCGGATGGGGGGCGAGCGTGATTGGGTGGGGCCGATGTTTCTTTGGAACCTGAACTTGGCGACGATCTGGGGGTCGGGCAGCTCATTTTCGGCCTACAGCCTGCTGCGGCCCGATGGCTCCTACCGTCCGGCCTACATCGCGCTGCGCCTGGCGGAGCCATAACTCGCTCACTTCGCAGAGCAATTGCATT